>JANPLJ010000335.1:0-6656 GCA_031426475.1 Pirellulaceae bacterium
GTCGTCGTCCAATAGGGAGCACCGCGAAACAGATACGTTTCGCCACTGTTTGCGCTGAGGTTATTCAACCCGTCGGCACCAACCGCTCCAATCAATATGTCGCTGGAACCATTACCGTCGATATCGCCAGCGCCACTCACAGAATGACCAGCCTGGTCATTCGCTTCAACACCCCAGAATACGAACCGAGACGAAATAGGACTCGACAAATCGATGATCGAGTCAGTTGACCAATTCGACCGGCCAAAGATCAAATGGGTTTCACCTGCCCGATTTCTAGCGTTTCCCAATGAGTTTGCGAAATTGGCGCCGACAAGTAAATCGTCGAATCCATCTCGGTTCACATCTCCTGCCGTGCTGACGGAGAAGCCGCTGTTGTCAAGCGAATCGGCTCCAAGGATGGCTATTCCATTGGGACCGAGATTGACAAGATCGATGGTTGGCTGCCAACTGATCCGTCCAAAGATAACATAGGATTCCCCCGCAGAGCCTTTGGAATTGTTGACAGAATCTGCAGCTGGCGCTCCAATCAGCAAATCATCGAGTCCATCTCCATTGACATCGCCGGCATTGCTTACCGAAAATCCGCTATTGTCGCCTGAATCGCTTCCAAAAATGGTCACTCCTGCCGAACCAAGATTTCCCAAGTCAAGCGACGGGGTCATTGACCAATTCGACTTACCGAAAATCAAGTAACTTTCGCCTGCGTCTGTCCGACTGTTTCCTGGGCCGTCAGCTTGATAGGCGCCGATGATGATGTCGTCGAATCCGTCACCATTGACATCTCCCGCTTCGCTAACAGAGAAACCACTTCGATCCCCGGCGTCGGCTCCGAAGATCGTGATCCCATTCGTTCCCAGGTTCGCAAAGTCTAAATTCGATGTCGATGACCAGTCGGGTTTGCCGAAGACGATATAGCTTTCACCGGCGAGAGATTTTGAATTAGCCAACGCATCCGCGTCTCTCGCCCCGATCAAAACGTCATCATATCCGTCTCCATTGATATCGCCGGCACTGCTAACGGAGGATCCACTGAAATCGCCGTTATCACTCCCGAACATTCGTACCCCGGCTGGCCCTAAATCCGCCAAATCGATCAACGATCTTCCCGCTTCATACGCGCCGATATCGTTTTCGAAGCCTAGGATGCCTGGAATATCCCTCAGACGGGGTTCGCCGCGCTGATCGAGGTCGCTGTACGATCCCCCGTGGTCGAAATAAGCTCGATCGATAGCGATGCTGTTGCTGGTCAGCGCATGCGTTAAGGTAGGTCCGCCATTGTCGCGAAGAACTGGATCGATAACCGTCGCGAGATTGAGCGTACTCGTGCCGTTGACACCTACGATATTCGCGTTGACATTGTTTGTCAGGCCGCCGCTAGTACCAGGATGCCCAATTAAATTGCTGTAACTTGCCGCGTCGACTGTGTTGCTCCCAAAGTCGTCATCCACATTCGTGGAAAGTCGGGAATTGCCTGCAACGATAGAATTGTCGAGTCGCAAGCTGCCGAAGTTGGATATTCCTCCTCCACTTCCCGTTCCGCCGTCGTTCGATTGGGCTTTGTTTTTAACGATCGTTGCGCCGATGATTCGAGCGGTTCCTCCTCTGAAATCAATTCCTCCACCATTCATCGCTGCGGAGTTCGAAGAAAGAGTTGAATTGAAAATATCGAGACCGCTGCCACCAGGAATACTGATCCCGCCTCCATTCATCCCAGCGTGATTCATAGAAATTGCGGAGCGAACGACTACCAAATATCCTGAGCTATGGACTGCCCCTCCACTTGCTGTCGCTTGGTTTGAATCAAAGGTACTTTCGAAAAGATGAAGGGCGAACGAGGGATTGAATGCGTTATAAATCCCACCTCCGCTACCACCGACAGCACTGTTCGAACGGAAGGTCGAGCCGCTGATTTCTGACGAACTACTGGAAGACATGTAGATGGCGCCTCCGTCCCCTCCGTTCGTACTGTTGAAAACAAACATCGACGACGAATGAACGAAAAGGAGTCCTGAAGAATAAATCGCGCCGCCGTGACCTCCGTTGGCACTATTGAGCTCAAAAGTTGTCCCCGAGACATACGTGTTTTTTTGCGAATTGTAGATCGCCCCACCGCTGCCGCTGGTTGAACGATTCGATTTGAATATTGTGTCCGCGATCTGGAGTTCGCCTGCGCTAAGAATAGCACCACCCTGGGATGCGGAACCGTTGAGAATCGTCAGGCCGCTCAATGCGAGCGTTACATTGCCAACGTTAAAAATGCGGCTTGCGTTCCTTCCGTCGATCGCAAGCAAGTTTGCACCTGGACCGACGATAGTGGTTATTCCAGCGTTGGACGCAATGTTTAGCTCCCCGTTGGTCAACGCAATCGTCGCATTTCCGCCGGCCGTCAAGGCTGGCGCAAATTGAATCGTGTCTGCAACGAGCATCGATGCATTGGCTGCGTTGATCGCTTCTCGCAACGTAAAAACAGTAGAATCATCGCCTGGATTAACGACATCGGTTAACGAAGTCACCGTGTACGTTGCAAGCATCGCTCTGGGTTCGAGTTCTTCAAACCGTAGCTGCCTTCGTAAAGATCCACGCTGATGTCTCGCGTGCAAGGTAGCTAGAGTGTTAAGCGACTGTCTACGTAGATTGACTTTCGCTAAAGCCCCACGTTTTCCCTTGCTCATGCTAAAACCCCAAATCCAAGCTGGACAGCTCGAAGTCTCCCAATTGAACGGATGAACTCAGATTCTATCTGCTTTCGCATATTGAGGCAATCAAACTACTATGCCGACAAAAGTTCAGAGAATTTCAAACATCATTTCACGGAGCACGAGGCCTCGCTTCGAAATATAAGGTGGCTATTTCCCCGTCAGCGAATGGCCGGCTCAGAACACAGGATGAGCAGCACCATACTTTTTACGATGGAAGGAGATTAGATCAAGTGGAGCAGCGCGAAGGGCTTCGGCTTTGGCACCCCTAAATTGCCCTCTCGTGTTCCTTCGAAGTTTCACAAGACTAGACTTTTTGCGAATCAAGAAACGCGCGAACCTTTACGATCGCAAGAAAAGTTGCTTCCTTTACCTTTTCTCCTACGAGCTTTCTGTCAGTTGAAGTAACGTTAATCTCGTCTCTTTCGATGGAATACAATTTCGATTTCTGAACAAAGTGAATGAGAGTTCGGAAGAATGCGGTTGAAGACGGCTCGTTCACTCGGACTGAACTTCCGCTCTTTGATATTAAATCGCCAATTCTTGTAATGGATTTGGTTCGCCTCGATTGGAGGCCGAATTTGATGTGAAAACCAGATTCGATACTAGCAATGATCGGCTCTCCCTTCGATCGCTTCTGAACGACGCACTTCGCTCTCCGACGCGACACGAACTCGCGTTCAAACTTCTTTAATGTCCTGAGTGGTTGAGCCCCTCGGCAATGATGCAATATTGAATGGTGATGGCTCCGAAACCCTCGGCACCTGCAAACGCAGGCTCAAACTATGTGGTAGAGGATCGCTTGTTAGTAGGCCGGAACAAGTCGCTCGCAAACTTGGATGTTGAATAAGACGCTGGCGACGCCGTTCCGGCAAATCCGAGGTTTCCGATTGCCGGAACAGCGCAGATTATCTTTCTCCAATTGACGATCACAGCTAGCTGCTTGTTCCGGCCTACCGTGGTCTCGAAAGCAAGACGGCCTCCTTGTGCCGCTCGGTGGATCAGGCTTGCAGGCTGCAACTAGCCTAACGTTTTTGCTTCCGACGAGACAAGGAGGTTATTTTTGAACTTCTATTTGTCGCAAACGACAAGCACCCGCTGCAGCTAGGGGCGTTGAGTCTCCGTGGAAACTATCTTGGCTTCGGCATAACCATGCTTCAGGAACGAACGCTCGATCCAGGCCGACCCTTGAAGGCTCGGGATGAGGAGATCCTCATCACCGTCGTTGTTCAAGTCCACGATCCGAACCCGTGGCTGTTGAAGCGGAGGAAGCTTGGGATCGATTCCTTCGTCAAAACGGGCCATTCCTTTTTCACCCGTGTTTCGGAAGATACGCACGATACCGTTTGCGGCCCCCGCGATGATATCCCGCTTGCCGTCTCCGTCCCAGTCCAACGCATCCACACTGCAACGAATCTTTACCGAGCCGACCTCCATCGCCAGTTCGTACTTGGGATCGGCCAATGGACCGACATTTTTGAAATAGCGGACGATCCCAAACGTATCGCCGATCAGCAGATCCGGCAATCCGTCAGCGTCCATATCATCGACCGCGAACTCGGTACGTGCACCTTGGAGCACGTTGAAGTCTTTTGCGGTATCGCCGCCTATCGGACCGACCTTAACGTCGGCGCCAGCCGTGGTCTGGAGGCGATATCCTGCAATGTCGAAATCGGGGGCGGCGTCATTGCCGTTGTTGCGATGGAACCAGATCGTTCCGTGCCAATCGCCGAAGAGCACATCCCAATCTCCGTCCTTGTCGAGATCGTAAAGCGCCGGCCAAAACCAATCGTCGCCAATGCCTGAAGGGTGCGCGATGTTGACTCCCGCAGGGAGCACGTTCCGTTCATGCATAAAGTGGAACGGTGAAATCTGCCCGATATTGATAAAGACCCGATATCGACCGAACATATCGGCTAGGCCATCGCGATTGTAATCGACGAACAACGTACCAGGCAAGTCGTCGGGCCCCCAGGCGATTGGTAAGGCGTTCGCGTGCGCTTCAAACTTCGGCTCTGTCTTGGTCCCTCGGTTGTAAAAGAGATAGATGTTCTCTCTTGCCGAGACAACTAGATCCAGCAAACCATCGTCGTTCAGATCGGCCGCTCGCGGCGTCGCCAAGCCTGTGTTTGAAAACTTGGCTTCGACCGGAAGGGGAATTTGGGTCAAAGTCGACGGCTTCGACGATCCGCTCGATTGGTAATATCGTAGAAACGAGTCATCCTTCGCCGATTCCTTGGAGAAGCTTTGACGGCCAGTCACGATATCCAGCCTGCTATCGCTGTTAAGATCGGCGGCGGTTGGGGCGGCGCACCAATCGCCCACGTTAATCACTTTGCCGTCTGCCGAAAGTGGATCGCCAACGCGTAGTTTCATCGTGCCATCGGGATTCGCGCCGACGCCTTCAAGCAGAAAAATGCGCCCCGTGACATAACCGCCGGCGAGCAGGTCCATCCTTCCATCGCCGTTCCAGTCGGCAGCTTCGAGCACCGGATAATAATCGTGATTGAAGATCTTCTCGCTGGCGCCGCCAGCCAACGGACGAATTGGAATCTCCAACGGTTTGTCGTCGACCATCACCAAGCCCCTGTAGATCAACCTTCGTTCACTGTTGGTGCCTGTGTTCTTGAAGTAGGCGATACGATTCTGATACGTTCCGACGAGCAGATCTTTATTACCGTCGCCATTAAAATCAATGACGAGCGGCGCTGCATGTGTACCGACATCGATCGGTTGTCCCTTTGCATCGAGCAGGAAGCTTCGACCAGTGAACTTCGGTTCCGTCTTTGAGCCAGTATTCTGAAAGACAAAGAGCACCCCTGTTTCTTCGCCTTGAACAATGTCGACGAGACCGTCGTCATTCCAGTCATCCAGTGCAATTCGCGAATGCCCGCCGCCGGTCGTTGTTTTGCTGACGGGGCCGCACCGAAGTTGCCCATCGCCGATCCATCCGCGCGGGCCATTGTTGGCACGCCGCGAGCTCGTGTCGAGCAGCTCGAAATCGATCGCGTATCGCGATACAGAAAGCTTCGTTTGCGTGTGAATGAAACCCAGCAATCCTTTCTCGCCACGACCTGACGTGTTATACAGGTAGCCGACCCCTTTCGCAGGTTTGGTGGTTATCTTCCCGCCAACGCGGCTCAGTGTCTCTTGAAATACAGGGAAGGGATTAGGAATGTCGGCGTCATACCATCGAAATGGTCGCTCCACCGTCGGTAGGTCATCAGAGCCTTTTCCGTAAATCACGGGCTTGCCGTCCGCGTAGAGTTGCGTGACGCGAATCGAATCGAAATCAACACGGCCGACTAGTTTGGCGTCAGCCAAGACAAGCTTCCAGTCGACCTCAATCGTCGCGGGCATTTCATCGAACTCGCGCCCGCCGATGTCCACCGGAGCGACTTCGACGATCAGCCGATTGCGAGGCTCCGTCGCCTCGCTGCAATGATGCAACGTTACCGTTGAAAGAATCGCGTAGGAGCCTATCAAGAAGCGCTTTTGCATAAGGGGATAACCTCCTGGTTCGAATGCTTCCAATAAGATGTCACCACGAATTTGAGTTGATGACAACGATGAGCTAAAAACATTATAGGTTCTTCGGGAGTTTTAATGGCATCAATGTGAGCAGTGTGCTCTAGATTAATAGACGGCGATTGCGGGCTTGTCCCCATCGCCGCAAGATTCAGTGTCCTAGTGCGATTCGATCGTGACCGCGTTTTTTGCGTGGCGGACTGGCTTCGCCAGCCCGCCATGCAAAAAAATCGCCGGATATCAGAAGCGTTGGGCTTAGGACGCTAAACCTTTGCGATCGAGGGGACAAAGCCCCTCGATGGAGAATCAACGTTACAGAACACCCACTAAAATTCCCGAATAACCACATTTTGTAGTTCGCTCCGAAAAGATTTTCTTGAAAATGTTGGCGTTCAGCGAGACGGGTCTGAGTTCTGCCAGCATTCGACG
>JANPLJ010000336.1:0-3690 GCA_031426475.1 Pirellulaceae bacterium
CAAGCCAACCGTAGTATTGATCGGAAGATTTTCAGCGATGTTTTGACTGGAAAGTGCGACGCCCGTCGGAACTTCGTCAAATTGGAAATTCACCAGCGAATCGATTTCACCTTGGGTTAAATAAATTCCAGCTTGCCCTCCAAAACTCGAAAGGTTGCCGAGCAATACGTTGGCCGCCGCCTGGGCATTCGAACGACTGAGAGCCAAGGCAGTGAAATGTGCCAGTCGAACCGTTTGCCCGGCCGGCACGGTAATCGAGTAACTCCATACGATATTGTCGCCGACAACTTCAATCGCGGTCGGTTGAATACCATCTTTGCTTCGCAACAACTGGATGAGGGCGGGCGAACCGACTCCATCAGCATCGTCCGTACCGAACCAGCTATCCGTCGGTTCAACGATCGAGTCTCCGTCGCTGGTCGCGAAAACGGAGGTTGCCGAATCCGAGCCAAGATTTCCAATCATTCGAACGGGAACGGTAATTGTACTAGCCGTTGGATTCGAAAAAACATCGACGGTTCTAGCGAAATCTTCTGTTCCGACATAAGGGACTGTGATTTCACGGCGGATAATTAGCCCGCTCATCGTCGATGTCGGAGTTACGAAAGTTCTCGCTGAATCTTCGATCGTGTTACCTAAGCTAGCCGACGCACCAAACTCGACGCCAGCAACTTGCATTCGATTAACGCCGTCGAACGCGTTTCCAGAGCCCTCAATCAGTTGTCCGGCTCGTAGCGTGTCCGCGTCGATGTCGAACGCAAATCCATTCGGGGATAAAAAACTAACGACTCCAGGCGTCGCGGCGATGCGAGTAAGGGCGAAGTCAGAATCTAAATCTAACCTCTCACGGAATCCAGCTACGACAAATTTGCCGTCAGATTGGATCGCTATACTTCTCGCGATATCATTTGTATACGGGGTCGGTGCGATAATCCCGATAGATGCGGTAAAGACACCATCGATATCAAAGGATGGGTCGAGTGAACCGTCAAGATTGAGGCGGATAAGTCCAAAATCATAATCGGTTCCGTTGGATACATAACCGGCCACGACTATCTTATGATCGCTTTGAATCACCACTTCAGACCCGCGCGCCCACGAAGGACCGATCGACACCTTCGAGAACCCGTTGCTAGCAAACGAGGTATCGATCGAGCCGTTGGCGTTAAAACGAGCCGTCGCAAAACTGTATATTCCACCATTGGTAGCCGCAGTCGACCCTGCAACAATAATTTTTCCGTCCGACTGGATGGCGACACTCTCGGCCTGAGTATCACCGACTCCAAAATTCGTTGACAGTATCCCGTCACCATCAAAAGTAGTGTCTAACGATCCGTTCGCGTTCACTCGAACCAAAGTAAAATAATTGTTAGTCCCGCTTCCAAACAACATACTCCCCGCGAGAACGATCTTCCCATCACTTTGAACCGCAATGTGACCGCCTCCGCTTGCTCCCGAAATCGGTACAAAAAGGAACCCGTTGCCATTGAACGTCGGGTCCCGAAGTCCAGCAGTTGTATAGCGAGCCAGTCCAAAGCCTCGCGAGCCACCAGCAAACCAACTGCCAACGATGATTTTTCCATCGCTTTGAATGGCAACGCATTCTGCATAGCTGAGCGTTCCGACCGCTGCTGTAACCCTCCCATCTCCGTCAAATGAGGTATCGAGTGACCCGTTGGTATTGTAGCGATGGACAAAAAACGAGTGAATTGCAGCCTCAACCTTTCGACCAACAACAACGATCTTGCCATCGCTTTGGATCGCGACGCTCTCTGCAATATCGTTGGAGCTGCTTAAAGCATCCGTAACCTTACCATCGCCATCAAACGATAGATCCAATGACCCATTCGCATTGTAACGAGCCATCACAACATCGTTGTCGTTGCCGGCCCCTGTGGAACCAACCACAATCATCTTTCCGTCATTTTGTACGACAACCTTATTTCCATGATCTCGAAAACCAAAGTTCGTCGTTACCTTCCCCGTGCCGCTGCCGAAGCTCGGATCAAGCGTCACGGTTCCAAGGGTGTTGACGACAAAATCGCGAATGGCTGCTCCTCCGGCGACGTTGTTTCCATCTCCGTCCAAAGGTACGCCCGTCGCATCCGTAATTGCATCGGAAATGGTGAGACGGTACGTATCTTCGACAAGCCCTGCGAAGTTGAGCGAAGCAACGTTGCTCATAACCGACGCGGAGCTAATCGAAATCAAAACATCGTCGGCACTGGCCAATAGGCCATCCGCACCAGCTCGCTTAAGCTGGTAGTTCGCCGCCGTGTTCGCATTGAGAACAGGGACACTAAAGGTTACCGTCAAGACGGATGCACCCGCTGCCAAGGTTCCGCTTGTCGAAAACGATGTCGTGGTTACCGTCGGTGGAGTAGCACCGATGCCGAACACGTGGTCATTTGCAGCAAACGCTGTCTGAAGAGCTCGTGCTTCAAGCTGTTCGCTCGGCTCGAGTTCCATGGCGGCCAAGCCGGTATCAACCGCCAGCAGGCATCGCGATTCGAGTCGCTCGATGAAGAGGTCGCGGAGGAGATTTTTTCGTTGGCGCGTCCGCTTTCGATTCGTGCGGATGGCTTGGCTAACAGGGTTGGAGAGTGAAGTACGAAAGAGCATGCTGCAAGAGCCTCGGACTTTTTTAATGGATGATTGCTTGTTCGATCAGCCTGCTGCCCTTGAACAAACGCCCATGGCCCCGTGCCGAATCTCCAATGAACGAGCGGTTGGTCCGCTAGAACGCTTGACGATTATAAGGCGTTTTTGCAGCCATTACAATGGAATTGCGGGCTAATCCTACCATTCGAGCTGGAATCGCAAGTGGGCAGAATCCAGGTCGCCATTGCGATCGAATGGCTTGCAATCCCCAGCTATCGAGGGAGGCGATCGCCGGCAATTGCGACACGTTCAGCATGCAGCGATCGCGTTCATCCGCGTCAGCTACAATTGTTCGCCCTATTTCGACGAAGCTTCAACATTTACGCGATTCTTCGACGGCTACGGAGCATTGGCCATCAACCAATCGATGCCGACGCGGATCTGCTTGAAACTATCGCCGTGCCAACCGTGTCCGCCAGAGTAGTCTACAAGCGTTGCCGTCGCGCCCGCGGCATTCAATTGAGTGTGGGCTTCTTTCGCCATGGAGTAAGGGCAGACTTGGTCTTCGGGCGAGTGCAACAGATAGATCCTCCGACCTTTTACCGATGACAATGACGCATAGTCTTTCTCTCGAAAGACGGACATCGCGATCAACGCTCCGGCAAGCGGCGAACTGGCCTTCGTCAACGTCTCATACACGGCTGGGCCCGATGACGACCAAGCCAGCGCGAAGACCTTCGATTTGTCGATCGTAAGCTTGGTACTCACGTCTTCCACGATCGCAGCTAACGACTCTTCGGTCGTAGCGAATCGCGATCGAGTCTGTTCGGTTGGCCAAACCACTTGTGGCGGTGCAATCACATGTGCGATTGCGATTTCCCCTCCCATGGCCTGTGAATGTATCGATTGGATGAACGGATGAAAGTCGAGCGATACCACTGAGCGATAGGAAAATATCGCTCGACCGACTTTTGTAAGCTCAACGAACGTTTGCCATCTGACGCGATGGCTTGGTCGTAAATAAGTTTGACGCCAGGCACCTCTGGACCTGGATGCCACTCTTCCGGCGAACCCCTCCCCGTTTCAAAA
>JANPLJ010000337.1:0-1534 GCA_031426475.1 Pirellulaceae bacterium
GCCGGCGAACTCGCATTTCCAAACGAAGGCGAGTTTGGAAATCCTAGCGAAACAATGATCACCGAGTTATCCGATGGTCGCGTGATGCTGGTCGCACGCAGCGTTTCATCAGCCAATCGCAAGCTGATCTCTCACAGTCGCGATGGAGCAACTGGCTGGAGTCGGCCCCTATTTCATGAGCAACTCTGGGAGCCGATCTGTATGTCGAGTATCGTATCCCATCCTTCGACATTAGGCACTTTGGTCTATTCGAACCCACACAGCCTGGGACTAGACAAGGCCAAGAAAGAGATCCCGGCTGGCAAGGGTAAACGCCAGAATCTATCCATCAAACTAAGCCGCGATGATGGTAAGACTTGGCCCATCAACAAGACACTCGACGCGGGGCCTAGCGCGTATTCCGATCTCTCCGTCTTACCTGATGGTACTGTCCTATGTCTCTACGAAGCGGACCAATCCATCAACTGTGCCCGGTTTAATTTAGAGTGGATCTCTAAGCCATGACCAAAGATACTGCGAACAGAGAATCCCGCAGGCTCGTCCTGCGGAAGTTTCGGTTTCTTACTAGACTCGAGTCGCCGCGATACTCGCTTTGCCGCCGGATTTGCCGCAGGCAAATCCGGCGGCAAAGCGAGAGGGAGTGAGTCGTACCGTATTAGCGAAAAACCTAACGATCCGCAGGGCAAGCCTGCGGGATTCAAAGTCGAATAATACGCAGGACACGCCTGCGGGATTTATTGAATAAGAACGTCCATTCCGGTGGCGTTCGACGAGAAGTGTGGCCGTCGATGAGAAAGACCACGTGGCTGGTTCCTCTGAGCGAGGTGCGCCGTGAGTACCTTGCTCGTCTCCTATTATATCTAAGTGAACTTGATTTGATGACAACCATGAAGTCAACCCTCAACTTCCTCACTGCCCTGTTACTCGCGCTGCCGGTCGTGCCGCGCTTCGCAGATGCAACTGAACAGAAACCCAACATCATCCTCTTCTTGATCGACGACCTCGGCTGGCGCGATCTTGGTTGTCAGGGGAGTACTTTCTATCAGACGCCGAACATTGATCGCCTGGCCAAGGAAGGCGTGCGGTTCACCGATGCGTATTCGGCCTGCGCAGTCTGTTCGCCAACACGGGCTGCCATTCTCACGGGCAAATATCCAGCCCGAATTCTACTGACCGATTGGCTACCATCAGGTCGTTGGGATCCCAAAGCCAAGCTACGTGAAGGACGATTTTTACGAGGACTTCCTGTCGAAGAGTACACGTTGGCGGAAGCTTTGCGGGCCGCTGGTTATCGAACCGCGAACATCGGCAAGTGGCATCTCGGTAGCGAACCCTTTAGTCTACCGGAGCATCATGGATTCGATGTGAACATCGCTGGCAATGCACATGGTGCACCGGGTAGTTACTTCTTTCCTTATGCTGGCGATTGGAAAATTCCGGCTACCGACCAGCGAGCGACTTGGAACGTACTGCCTGATGGCAAGCCCGATGAATACCTGACCGACCGGCTGACCGACGAAGCAGAAAAATTCAT
>JANPLJ010000338.1:0-3548 GCA_031426475.1 Pirellulaceae bacterium
CAGCCAGGAAACTCCCCAACGCCACGGCCAGCGTCAGCACCATCACCGTGAGCGGCCGACCGAGAGCGAGTTTGATTAAATTCATTTGGGCGAGGTGAGAGGTGAGAGTTGAGATTCGTCGTCTTTCGATCTTCGTCCAAATTCTGACGAATTCGGCTACCCCATCATTGAGGATTTATGATGCTTAAGGTGTTGGGTGACGAAATCACTTTGCGAAATTTTTGCAGTCTAATCCAAGGTCGGGTGTTAGCTTAGGTAAGACGTTCCCATTATTCTAGCTCGATTCCGCAACACTCCTACATTCGGCGGATTCGTTCATTCCGCCACAATCGACTCGCCGATCGAATCCAGAATAGATAAAGAATTCTTGTCTACACGTACAAATTGTCCAAAATGCGTTTCGGATCGAAGCGATCAAGGCGAAAACGATGCGATTGGAACCAAAATGGGCTTTACTGGTACTGGCGGCGATCCATGGTACTGGATGCGCCACGGTCGATAAGAAAGCGAAAGTCTCCCCCAGCGCCTTTCACAGCCAACCCAATGCTTCGGAATCCAATGAGTCGACGATAGATGCGCCGGATTCGCTGGGAAGCCAAATAGTCTCACCGACCGAGAATACCGAATCCAATGTCGCTGTCGCAAATGTCCCGGCGGTTCATCTTGCGAGCGCAACGATGGCGACACCATCGGCGATTGTCATAACAGCCCAGGCACCACCATTGGGCAGTCACGACATTGGACAAAAGGGACCTCAGGGACCTCAGGGACAAAAGGGACCTCAGGGACAAAAAGGGCTCGAGTAACAAGATCCGAATAACGCTCCCGAAAGCCCTTTAAGTCCTTTAAGTCCTTTAAGTCCCTCTAGTCCTTCAGTCCCTTGCGCAGCGACTCTAACCTCCGAAGTCCCGATCAACCTAGAGACCGCTTTAGCACTAGCCGCTGGCCAGAATCCTCAAGTCGCATACGCCAACGAACGCATCCGCGAATCCTTTGCTAAGCTTCAGTCGGCGCGTGTGCTGTGGCTGCCATCGCTCCGTGCAGGTGCCAACTATCACAAGCACGAGGGGCGTATCCAAGATGTTGCTGGAAACATCATCGAGACAAGTCGTAACTCGGTATACAACGGATTTGGATCGCAAGCAGTCGGCGCGGGCTCGCCAGCCGTACCGGGTGTCTTGATGAATTTTCATTTGAAAGATAGCCTCTTTCAGCCGCGTATCGCGGAACAGATCGTGGGTGCCAATCGCCATGCCAGTCAGGCTGTCTCCAACGATATGTTGCTCGAAACGGCAATCGCGTACGTCGATCTCTTGGAAGCGTCGCAGCTTCGCGCTATCGTCAACGAAACGCTTGCCAATACCGAGCAGCTTGCTTCGCTGACCGCACAGTACGCCAAGGTCGGCGAAGGTTTACAGTCGGATGCTGATCGAGCGGCAACAGAACTCGCCATGCGCAAGTTTGAGGTCCAGAAGACCATCGAGCAATCGAAGGTGCAAAGTGTTCGTTTGGCACGTTTGCTCAGTCAGGATCCTTCACTGATACTGACACCTTCGGAACCGATGCTTGCCCCGATCGAATTGGTCGTTACAGATACCGATATGTCGTCGTTGGTTGCACAAGGATTATCGACTCGTCCCGAGTTGACAGAACATCGCTATCTGGTCGGTGAAGCGATCGAACGACTGCGTCGCGAACAAATTGCACCGCTGATTCCGAGTGTATTGCTAGGCTTGAGTTACGGCGGCAATGGCGGTGGATTGGGTAGTAGCTTTCAAAACTACGGCGACCGAATGGACTTCGACGCGGCCGCGTTCTGGGAAGTTCGCAATCTCGGCTATGGCGAACATTCGGCGCGATGTGAAGCCCAAAGCAGAATCCGCCAAGCTCGCTATCGGCAAGTCCAGGTCCTCGATCGCATCGCAAGTGAAATCGTCGAAGCCAAGACACAGGTTGATGCCAAGCAAACGCAACTGGAACTGGCACAGTCGGCAATTCTCACCGCCCGCGAATCACATCGACGCAACAGCGAACGGATCGCCGCCGGACAAGGGTTGCCGATCGAAGTGCAGCAATCGATCCTAGCTCTTGATCAAGCTCATCGACTCTACGCGTCGACAGTTGCCGACTACAATCGGGCTCAATTTCGATTGCATCGAGCGCTTGGCTTTCCGGTGAGCCAAGGCGCAGCGTGGGTCAGCGACTCCGCTCGCTGACGATTGTCCCGCGAGCGGAGTCGCGGGACCACTTGCTACGATTACGCTTCGTCGAGAATCTCTACCGCTTCGAACTTCTGGCCTTCCAGCATCGAGAGGCTCGCGCCACCTCCGGTGCTGACATGGGTCACTTTATCGGCGAAGCCAAGTTGTTCAATCGCTGCGGCGCTATCGCCACCGCCGATGATGCTTGTTCCCGACGACTCAGCGACTGCTTTGGCGACCGCTTGAGTCCCTACGGCGAAGGGTGGCATTTCGAAGACTCCCATCGGTCCGTTCCAAATGATTGTTTTGGCATTGCGAACAATTTCAGCGTATTTGTTCGCCGTTGCTGGGCCGATATCCAGACCATCCCAACCGTCAGGTATCTCTCCTGCTGCGACGATTTTCTTATTGCAGTCTGGCGAAAACGCATCCCCACAATGCGTGTCCAATGGCAGCACCAACTTGTCCCCCGCTGTCGCGATGAGCTCGTTTGCCAAATCAACTTTGTCGAGTTCAACACGACTTTTGCCGACCTTGCCACCTTTCGCCAGCGAGAACGTATAGGCCATTGCGCCGCCGATAAGAACCAAATCGCAAATGGAAAGAAGATTCTTGATGACGTTAATCTTGTCGCTGACTTTCGCACCGCCCAAGATAGCAACGAATGGACGCTTCGGATTGCTGAGGGTGTCACTGAGATATTGTATTTCTTTAGCGACCAAAAAACCGACGACTTTAGGCTTGCCCGTCATCGCGCGCGGAACGGCAACCATCGATGCTTCGCTTCGATGGCAGGTTCCGAATGCATCGTTACAGTAGATGTCAGCCCAGCTTGCGAGCTTGCCTGAATAGACAGGCTCCCCCTTCTTTTCACCGGGATTGAAGCGGACATTCTCGATAACGACAACTTCGCCGTTCTTCAACGCCTTGATTTTCTGCTCTGCGTCGGGACCGACCGTATCGGTTGCAAAAGCAACTTGTTTGCTGAGCAGTTCGCCCAGTCGAACAGCCGTTGGAGCCAACGTAAACTCGGGTTCGGGTCCTTTGCCTTCAGGCCGTCCGAGATGGCTCATTAAGACGAGTTTGCCTCCGCGATTGAGAACCGATTCGATCGAAGGCAACGCCATTCGGATGCGTCGATCGTCGGTAATGGCTCCTGAATCATCCTGCGGGACGTTAAAATCGACTCGCATCAGGACAACTTTTCCCTGAACTTCTACGTCGGCAATACTCTTTTTGGCCATGATTCGCTTGACGGCTTTTCGAAAAAACAAAGAAACGGATAGACTTACGCTATTATCAAGGAAGCGCGAATCGTGTCGAGTAGGCGTCAGGTGAACGTGAATG
>JANPLJ010000339.1:0-1520 GCA_031426475.1 Pirellulaceae bacterium
GATTCACGTCCTCTCAACCGAAGACGAGCCGCTACAAGTCGTGACGCATCGCGACAGATCGTGTCGCGATTTAGAAAGTGGAGAAAAAGAACGATTTCCAGAGTTTGACGCCAGCGGAAATTTTTTGCGACGAGAGGAGCCAGCGCTGTTACGGCAGAAAGCCTCCCATTAGTGGGGGCTGCGGATTAGAGCGCGAGCGATTCTCAGAACAACCAGTCGATGACGACGTCAGGTCTGTAGCTGACCTCGAGTCCAAGATTGATGGACTTGTGTAGATGCAGTCCCAGCTCGGGATGCACCTTCTCAATCGCCTCAATCGCTCGCGAGATCGCTCTGCAAACCGTTTTCCGCGAACGCTCGGCGTCGAACTGCTGCCGAACGCGTCCACCGAGGCCCTGGGCCGATTGCAGTTGTTTCACAATTGCCTCACGTTCATCGCCAAGCTTTTCCTGGCGCGCCGGATCGTTGAAGCTGGTCGCTTCCTCAATCTCCTCTTCGATCTCCTGCAGGCGCTCGTGATAGCCCTTGAGAGCCTCCATGTCGACCACTTCGCCGATTGAACCAGCGGAGGTCTCTTCGGCCAAGCCGGCCAGCAACGATTCAAGTTGCGTACAGCGAAACGCGACATTTGGCTTGGCGAGCAGTTGCTCGATATACCAGTTCCCATTCGTCTCCGATGTGATCTCAATCTCGCTGTTGAACGCGAGCATGCGATGTTTGCCACGCCGCTGGAAGACGTAGCCAGACACAGATCTCCCCAGATAAGAGCGTGATCTGTCCCCGCCCAAGTGCCACATCTACCTACGCTCACTCTTCCAGTTCGGCTTCGTGTTGGCATGCACACTCGCCTGGAGTCGTCGGCCTCAGATGTGATTTCTTCTCGTCACCTGACCGGTCTTGGTGAGAATACATCCGAGTAGGGAGTGATGCTCTGATGGCAATCGACAGACTCGGCGCTTACCCATGTATTCGCAGGCTTCCTTCCCACAGTCGGTTACCCTTCCGCAGTTGCCTTCACCTCGTGTTGCTTTCTTACGAGCTATCCATCTGGTATGATGACTCCCTTGTTGAAATGACTGGAACTAAACATACGGGACTTACACCCGATAAGATCACGCCCATGCTGGGCGTACATGCACCCGAGTTGCCGATCGGGCGTTTTCTGAATTCAAAGTCTCCTGCCGGCAACCGGGTGATTTTGATCGTTCGGACACAGAAGGATGAGTGACTGAACAACAATGGAATCCGTGTATATCGAAACCACGATCTTGAGCTACCTCGTTGCGAATCCCGCCCGCGACGTCGTAATTGCTGGCCACCAACAAACTACGCAGCAGTGGTGGTCTACCCGCCGAACCGCTTTTACTGCTTCATTTCGCAGGTTAACATTGACGAGATTTCTGCGGGCGACCCGGTGGAAGTTCGCAAACGTTTGGCTGTTGCTGGGACTATCAATGCACTGGTAGTAACTGTTGACGCGGAGAGAATCACTGAAGGCTTTTGCTTTTTCAATATCTTTC
>JANPLJ010000340.1:0-5616 GCA_031426475.1 Pirellulaceae bacterium
CGAGGTTGCTGGCTTTTCGCTATTGCAATTGAGACTTAGTATCATAACAATTGGATGTCTCGAGTCAACTCGGTTTTCAATTTTCGCAGGGGCCTTTTTCTTTTCCAGATAGTTTTCATCGCTGTTATTGCCCATGTCCGACGAAAAAACCGATCACTGCGAGACGTTCCTCGCGCTTCAGAAACAGGGATTGTCGATCGAATCCCCGAAGATCGTCACGTTTGAGGAACTGGCATGCGGGAAAACGTCCGTGCAAATCACGCTAAACGGCGAAGTCTATCGATTGCAACGAACACGAAATCAAAAGCTGATCTTGACCAAATAGTCGTCCGCAAAAAAAGAGAGATCGCGGGCGAGAGACTCCCGTGCACCAGCCCCGTCAAAAGCACGAGTGCTTTGTCAATTGGTTAACCGAGGATGCTGTTGTCTTCCGACAACAAGAGTCGGAAGCGTTAGCGACGAGTTAGCAACGAACGCGAGCATCGCAATCGCCAATGATTTGTGACGAAAAAGCGATACAAGCAGTCCTTCGCTGACGCTTCAGGCTCTTGCGGTTACGGGCGCTTTCAGCCCGCCCAATCCCTGTTTGACTGTGTGACACAGCACTATGTTTCCAATTCGCACTGCGATTCCGATGGAACGCGGGCGTCCTGTCCGGTGACCAAACCCATCATGAATCGATTTGCCGACTCTGCCATGGCGGTGTCGAGTTCGTCGTTAGCAGGAAACTGGGCGAATCGATATTCCAGTCCAGCGGAATGGACATGTCGCAAAGATCGACATACTTCGTCGGTATCGCATAGGTCTGAATGTTCGCCGTACATGAACAAGACCGGCAACGTTCGAGCGCGCTTCCATTGAACCAAGCTTTTGGATCGGCGTGGGAATCCGCCATGGATACTAACGACCCCAGCGAATCGATGGCTATGACGAAGGCCAATCCATTGTGCAAGCGTTCCGCCATCGCCATGCCCAGCGAGAAAAATTTTGCTTCGGTTGATCGAAAGTTTCATCGAAGCCGCATCGACTGCTTGCAGTACCAAATCTTCGGCGACAGCCATGGACGTATTCGAGTTTCCCCATTGAAAGCGACGCTCGCTGCATCGAGACGCTTGTGTACCGCGGATCGCTATAGCCACGTAATTGCGAAGACTTATGTGTGGCATGACCGAGTCGAGTTCATACTCGCTGCTATCATGACTGTGCAACCAAACCACGAGAGGATACTCGTAGGACTTTTCGTAGTGTTCTGGTGTAAAAAGTCGATGAGGAAAATTGAGGGTCAGGGGTTTGGCAGGGATCGGATTGCGTGTGGGTCTTTCGGATTTATTTAAAAGAGTCTGTGCGCGCGTCTGGAGGCGATTCATCAGATTTCCCTTCGAGTTTTACGTAACGCTTTAAGCTCGGGTGTTGTCGGCGGAGGGGAGATAAGTCCGACAGCAAACGTTTCGAGGAAAGGTGTTGTATTGGCCCCATGGTCGAAATGCAATGTCGAATCGAAACGAATTGCATTTTCATTCACCGTTATGCTTGCAAAACACGAAGCGGTGGTTCAACTTAAACGATCTACAGTAGGTGTTTCACACCGTCTTGCTCGCTGAGGAGTTCTGCTAGCGTCTTGTTGATGCATTCTTGCGAGAACTCATCGATAGCAAGCCCCTCGACAAGTTTGTACTCACCATCTTCGCAGGTTACTGGATAGCCAAAGATAACGTCGGCAGGAATTCCATACTCGCCGTTGCTTGGCACGCCCATCGTGACCCACCCCCCATTGGTGCCAAGTGCCCAGTCATGCATGTGGTCAATCGCAGCATTGGCAGCGGATGCAGCGCTTGAAACTCCGCGTGCGGCAATGATTGCAGCACCGCGTTTGCCCACCGTTGGTAGGAACACGTCGCGATTCCAAACGTGATCGTTGATCATCTCCTTGACGGACACGCCGTCGATGGTTGCGAATCGATAGTCTGGATACATGGTTGGCGAGTGATTACCCCAGACGGCGAGCTTCTTAATGCTGGCTACCGGCTTGCCGGTCTTGGCAGCCAGTTGACTGAGGGCTCGATTGTGGTCTAGCCGCAACATCGCCGTGAAATTCTTGCGTGGCAAATCCGGCGCGCTCTTCATGGTAATGTAAGCATTGGTATTCGCTGGGTTCCCAACGACGAGCACTCGAACATCACGACTCGCCACGGCATTTAACGCCTTGCCTTGGGCTGTGAATATTTGCGCATTGGCAGCTAACAAGTCGGCTCGTTCCATCCCTGGACCACGCGGTCGGGCGCCCACCAGAAGTGCATAATCGGTATTCTTGAAGCCGGTCATTGGGTCGCTATGGGCTTCTATTCCAGAGAGTAGCGGAAATGCACAGTCCTCAAGCTCCATTATCACGCCCTTGAGCGCTTCCTGGACCTTGTCGACGGGGACTTCGAGGAGTTGCAAGATGATGGGCTGGTCCCGGCCGAGCATATCTCCGGCGGCGATGCGGAACAACAGAGAATAACCGATCTGACCTGCAGCGCCGGTGACGGTCACGCGGACGGGTGATTTGCTCATGGGGTAAAGCTCCTAATTGCTGGTTGAACGGTATTGTTGGGTGAAAGCAGAAGTATCGACAGTCGAACCGATGCGTCAAGCCTTCCGACCCTTTGAGGACTGGTTCCATCGGTAAAGAACGTAGATACCGATGGCTGAGAAACCGATTGCCAACGCCAATTCACGTACAATCGATCGATTGGCCGCAGGAGTGGTTGGATCGAAAGATTTCTCCCACTTTGTGACTGCCACCAATGGGCCAATTTGTTTCAGCCGGGTCTCTTCTGGGATAACTTTGTTATCGACCCTACCAATCGCCGAAGTTTGAGCGGTGTTGAACGACCAAAGGCGATAGAAGATCCCTTCTATTTCGACCGTGGTCCGTGGGTACCACATCGTCGGCGTTTCGCTTGAGTCGTCGGTCGGCTCTGCAAGCCATCCAGGAATATGTTTTGAAATCAACGTTATCGGATATTCGCCGTCAAAAAGAACATTTTCTTTGCCATCGGGGGACTTCAGTTGGATTGATAGACCATCGAGATTTGCTAGGCCATCGAGCTCATAATATGCCTCGCCATCGAGAGCTGACCGGTCGTGTTCATCGCTCACCAAGATTCGAGTCGCTCGAACGATGTTGACTTTCGCGCGAATTCGTCGGAGGTGCGGCGGGTCTTTTTCCCGTAGGCAGTCGATCGCGGTGAGCGCGGCGTCGGCGAAAGTTTCCTCGTTCTTCGACAAGTGATCGCCACAATCGATCAGCGAGTAGAATGCTTGGCTCTCCTGCGAAGTGATGGCTTTGCCTCGCAAGCTTCGAAGCATATCAACTCGACTAAGGTCAAAGCCTGCTGCTCCTAGCTGACGCCAATCGTCGGGCAGTATCGGCGAAAAAGATTCTGGCGATTGCGTCGATTCGCTAAGCCAAGGCCATGACCAATTGGCATGATCGGCGATCCAGCATCGCTTCATTCCCGATTCGGTTGTTGTATCAAGGTAAACTCCCTCGAGCGAAATCGGCTGGGATATCTCTGGTCGCGATTTCCACAAGGAGGGGATATGATTGACAAAGGCAACATGAATTGTTTTTCCGTTCGAGCTCGCTTCGCTTGAATCGGGCGTCGGTTCGAGTCGAAGGCGAAAGATCGAGGCCGATTCGCCCGAGGCAGCGGAAGCGTCGCGAAGCCGAATCTCTTCAACTGATTGGACCCAACCGTTGAAGGAAGCAAGCTGCGCAGGGCCAATCTTTTTGTTCGTTGCGATTGCAGCCGCCAACGGTTTGGAAACACGCGGCATCTGATAGAGAACGCGACTTAGTTGCGGGACTTCACGATCGATGTCTGCAGGCATCTTCGATTCAGTCAGCTTGGATTGAACCATCGGATCCGAAAGTGATTCGAAATCCTTCCGGAAGATATCTTGAAGTACTTGAAGATTCGCTGCCTGTTCGCCCGGTTCGATCCATCGACGCGAGCGAAATTCAGGACGATGGGCCTTCTTCGAAATGATTGGGTCGAGCGGTGCATCGGGCAACCATCGAACATCGCAGGCAATCAAAACAGGAGCTACGTCGACTCCACGCTGCGAAGCATACACGAATCGCTTGAGTAGAATGCCTGATATTTCAACGAGCGGTGTGTCGGCGGCATCCATATCGATGGTCGTAGTCGATGATGATGTGGATGACGGCGAAGCATTGGGAGATTTGAGTATCGGCCATCCATTGCTGGGCGCGCGAACAGCATAAACACAAACCGGCTGTTGGCCGCCATCGATTGGGCGAATCCAGACGACATCGTATTTCAATTGTCCCCATCCTTCGATGTCTTGTGTTGTCGGTTCGGCGTTCGTCACACTATTGCCGACAATCCGTACGACCGTTCCCCGATATTCGTTGGTTTGCTTCATCAAGGAGGTGACTCCAATGAAAGGCGATGCTTGTAGGGTTTGGCGTCCAAACGCTTCATGGTCATCGACAGCATCTGCGATCGCTGCGGCTCGTTGCAAAGTGCGTGCAAGGGCTGGTCGCTCTTGGGGACGCCAGGGCGAATTGTCCTTTACCGTTTCAAGCAGTCGTCGATCGATAGCGAGTTGCAAGCCCGATTGCAGATCGAGATCGAGCGACGATGATGCGAGTGAGACACCGTTGCGATGCAAGCTTGCCCAAGCGAGCCACTGTGTAACGAATGTCATGCCCAGTTCCAGGTCGGTTTGCTCGAGGCGGGCATCGCTTGAACCGCCGTCGCTCAATGAACGATAGTCTTGTTGCCATTTTTCGACTCGTGACTGCGATGCGTTGAGCCATTTAAGAACCGCTTCGGAGGCGATCACGGGCGACGAAGGTTGCTCATCCGCTTTCGCGATACTCCTTGAGCGTGACGACAGCTCAACTTTCGCAATCTCGTTGAGGACTTCCGGTGTCGCAGACTCGAATAATCGCAACCACATTTGCGAGAAGAGATCGATATTCGAGGATTCGGGAGTGATGACCAGTGCTGGGGGGGCGTCGAAAGCTCGGTCGTTAAAGTGGGCGTCTGTCGGGGCCGTGTTGGAGACCAAATCCGGACGGCCAGCGTCATCGGACGCGATAGACTCGCGATGCCCTTGGGCGTTGCCGGTTTGCGAAATGCTGGATTGGGTGGGTTGAGTAAACCCGATGGATTCGAACGCCGGCTTATATTTTCTGGGGTCTCCGAGCTGTTGCATGACGACCAGAATCATCAGCAGCAGGAGAGTCAGGCTGATGATCCGTCGCGTTCCCCTCGATTCGGTCTGGGCCCGCTGTTGCAGCCGGCGTTGGCCGTCGCTGGAATACCATCGATCACGAGCGAATCTCATCGAGTTCTACCCCCATGGATCGCGGTAAACCTCTTGCGGCACTTCGCTTGAGTTGATTGCATAGACAAAGTCCATTTGACGTGATGGAAGCCGTTATCGCCGAAATTCGGTGAGTACAAGATCAAAACGAGGATGCTTGTTCTTCGTTCACAGAGGATTTACGCTATGATGGGTATTTATGGCATATTTGCTAGCCGTAATTCGTTACCACGACGACCATTCCCGGTCAGGCCACAGACTTCAAGCTTTAAG
>JANPLJ010000341.1:0-10371 GCA_031426475.1 Pirellulaceae bacterium
TTCTGCGATTCTGACATCAACTTAGCGCTTTTTCAAAGCGAGGCTTTGTTTCTAAAAATCGAATTGGAGGTAGCTACGTTCGCCAGAACGTGGAAATCCCTTTGAAAAACCACGCTCTGGCGAGCGTAGCTACCGTTTAGAAACAAAGCCTAGCTAGGACTTGGATTTGTTAGAATCGTAGCCGAAGTCGTCAGACTTCGGAAGAATCGCAGTTGTCGATCTATCTTGAGCTTCGTCCGAATTCTGACGAATTCGGCTACGTAGGCTCTTGCTTCGGAAACACTTGTTCGTTTACTTAGGGCTTATCATCGGTTGGTATCGGTTCCGAAGGCGGATAGCTGGGCGGAGCTTGCTCTTCTTTGCCAAGTAACAACTGAATAATTTGGCTTCCGCCAAAACTCTTCGGCATATTGTAGATGAATTGGCCATCGAGAGCTTTGCCAATTCTCGATTGAGCGTCGCTCAAATGAGCGACCGAGTAGGCATCCAAACCAGCTCGTCCTTCCAACGTGTTGTCGATCTTACGCTTTATCTCTTTTAACTGCATCGCAGCCAGCGTCGTAATTGGTTTCATCGCCGCGTTGCTGCTTTGAGCCATTGCCAAATCGATCAAACGGTCAAGATGTTCGCGTTGCAGATTTCTCCTCAACGAGCTAATCCTTGGTTTGCGAGCGGTCACTTCACCCTGTGGTTTCGTATCCAATTCCGTCCAAATCGCGGCTTGCAAACGATCCATTAGCTCGGGTAGCACCAAAGCATCTTCGTTGCCAGGAACGAGTCGTTCGTTGTCCAAGACACGTCGCAGCGTTGTGGGATTCATCAACATGGTGAGCGCGGAAGCTTGCATCGACAAGATTCGATCGTGGACAGGGAACGTCGATTCGCTCATCGCGTTCATGCCCTCGTCCCACCATTTATCGACAGTCAAGCGTTGGAGGATATCGGCCGATAGTCCGTAGGATTCATCGATGAATGCATTTTTGATAACGAACTCCAAACTCTTTCGCTGTACCTCCGCGGCGACCGGCGTCAACGGCATCCGATTCCCTGGATCACCCTTGTGATCTCGGTTGACATGGGCTGAACCGATCCAGTTGGCGATCATGCTGACAGCCTTCATTTGTTGGCCAAGCGTCAGCTCATATCCTTCACGAGCCTTGGCCCAGCTTTCTCCGTCTTTGACGAACTTTTCTATCAATCGTTCGCGATAAAGTTTGACTAAGGCCATTTGATTCTCGGCGTAGGCCAAAGGATCGCGACCATAATCGTAGCGTCGGGCTAGCGGATCGGGGCCGTTGGTATCTTCGTCCGTTGCGTATTGGAGTTCCGGTTCACTCACGCGCTTGAGTATATCCTTGAGCTTGGATTCGTCCGGTGTGTATCCATATTCGATTGCCCAATAGTCATAGGGACCGATGCCGATCATGGTCCAATCGCCTCGGGCATCGCCAATTTTGTACGACATATTAACCGGTAGATAGTCCATCACGGAACCTGCAAGCGGCTTCTTTCCACGCAAGTCAGGTGAGTTGATTTCCTCGAGGCTGTAGGCACCGGAAGCTTTGAAATTATGCCTTAGTCCCAAAGTGTGCCCAACTTCATGGGCGACAAGTTCAGCGAGTAGGGGGCCGATAAACGTTTCGGGCATACCGTCCAGCATTTCCTGCTTTGGTTTATCGTCTTTCTTCTTTTCGCCATCTTTCTTGGCGTCGTCTTTCTTCGCTACCTTGTCCTTATCTTCGTCAGCCTTTTCATCCTTCTTTTTTTCATCCTTCTTATCCTTGTCGTCCGACTTCTTGGCGTCTGATTCGCTAGCCTTCTCCTTGTCAGATTTCTCGTCTTTCTTCTCTTCGTCCTTCTTCGCTTCTTCGTCCTTCTTCGCTTCTTCGTCCTCTTCTGCATCCAGCATCGCGAGCGCAATTCGAGCCATTGCGATATCCATCTGCTTTCCATGAGCCGCCAAGCATAGTCCGTTGATTTGGCTGGTTCGCCCAACGAGACCATCCATTGGGTCATCGCCGATCAATCGACCGTCGACGGTCGTCGCCGGATCGGCATTCCATGGCTTCGTCGCATTTCGCGAGATCGTGTTGGATGCATATCGCTGGTTTGCTGGAGAAGCTAAACGGAGACGAGGATCCCATGTTGGATTGTCTGCCAACCAAGCGAGCGTCTCGCCGGTCATGCCTTCGGTGGCGATTTCGGGCATCAAATCATGAAACTGAAAATGAAAATGGCGAATCCAACCATCGGTCAATATGATGTCGGCATCCAGGATTTCGCCGCTCAGCGGATGAACACGACTTGGTCCGATCGCCGTGCTGATATTGTTGTTTAACCATCGAACGAAATTGTATTGGACGTCCTCCGGATCGAGATCCATAAAGGCCCCGGTTCGAGCATCTTGATAATAGACTTCGATTGCATCGGAGAATCCGACTGCCTCGTACGCTTTGTTCCAGTATTCAATGCCTTGCTTGACCCAACGTCGATAACGAACCGGGGTCGTATGTTCGACATAAAAACGAATCGGGGTAACGGGTGGGCTAATCTTCAGGCTTGGATCACGCTTTTCCAATCGCCATCGATTAATAAATCGCGTCTTGAGCTTGTCTTTATCGTAGATGCCAAGATCGGTATATGCGGTACTGAAATAGCCGATACGTTCATCAGACTTACGTGGCTTGTAGCCTGTGTCGTCAGGAACTTCGCTCATCGAGTAATGCAACGTTTGAAGTTGGCCGTTGCGTCCAACAACTTCGAATGCAATTTCGACGTTCTTGGAAAAGACTTTGGCTTTAACAATCTTGGAAAGCTGAGGCGACGTAATTCGACCTTGAGGTCCAAAGAACTTCAAGGCTTCACCGACGAACAATGCATCGGCATCAACCAACGGCCCACCGCGCGGGACCATCGTCACGATAGGCACATCCAAGAGCACTCGGTCGGTAAAGAGTCGCTTCACCGATGACTTCGACTCGGGCTCGCCAGTGGAACGCATTTCTACGTTCGGCAAGATGAGCGCTAGTCGTTTGTTGTACATTCGCCAGTAGACGTAGTAGTCGCCAGCCTGAAGTCCTGCATACTCGTCGCCGCTGCTAACCGTCAACGCGATGAAGTACTTCTTGGTCGCAAAGTCCTTGGGGATCTCGAGAAACATTTGCGAATCTCGGTCGCGAGTCCATATGTTGCCCAATGCTTGCTTGTCGGGCGAACGAGATTCGGCTTTCGTAAATCCCTCGACGATTTTCTCATGCGGCGGATAGACTGGTTCTTCTTGAGCACAAACAGTTGTCGAGACGAATGCCAGACATATCGCCAAACATGCTTTTATGGTGTTTGCGATCAAATCGATGTGCTTTTGCGACTTCATGAAGGAAGCGTTCCCAAAAAAGGAGTGAATATCCGAGTATGCGAAGCGTACCACGCAGAGTTAGGCTAGCTGCCTGGCATCCCGATCTTCCGCCCAGTTGAAAGGGTCTGCCAGCCTTATGGATGCCGCCTAAGCTGCAATATCGCTACAACCAGCCCAGTCCCCTGGGCTTCTCACAATCGTATTGTAGCTGGCGAGATAGTCCAGAGGCGGACTCAAATTGAAAAAGTGGCAGCTCGCGCAGTATCCCGATCCGCTACGAGTTGCTCTAAACGAACCAGGTTGCGGTGAAAAGGACAGCGGCGACGATCAACATGAACGTAGTAAACCATACGGCATGCGAAATGGCCTGGCGGATGATTAGATGCGGAAGCTCGTGGCGGGTTGCCGCGAGGACCAACGAGACCCCCACTAAGAGAGGTACGTAGTACAGCAAATATTCCGGCGACATGGGAATCGACATGGCAATCATCCTTTGATTAAGTCTCGCTCCGGACGATCGCCGCACCCGTATTTTTCAGGGCTTCCGTCAGATCGACTCGAGGGCTATCTGCCCATAAACCTTCTAAGTCATAGAACGCGCGGGTCTCTTCGTCGAATAAATGAACCACCAATCCCCCATAATCAAGGACGATCCATCGGCTTTCATCGTACCCGGAAGTGCTCATCCGGCGTTCACCCAATGCCTCCAGAGCATGATCGATTTCGTCGCTGATAGCATGCAATTGCCGGCGACTGGTTCCCGAAGCGATGACAAAACAATCGAAAATGGAGGTCTGCTTGGAGACGTCCAAGAGAACAATGTCTTGCCCCTTGTTCTCCGCGGCCGCTCGAGCTGCGGTCTTGGCGAGCACTAAACTCGCCGCTAACTGTTCTTCCGGGGGCACGGACGTAGTATTAGGAATGTCCTCGAGGTTCAAAGTTTGTGGGGTAGCTTTTGTCATGCGCGGGGGGTTAGGCTCCAGGACCTGGATTTCAATCTTCAATGATCTTTATCTTAGTCGCTCGATGCAGGGATGTCATCTTTCTTGACAGTTGGTGATAATGTTCGGCATTGCGTCCAGGCATTAGACCACGAATGAAGACCCATTTCTACCCAAAAAGGTTATCGATATGAGCGACTGGCTAGAACCCGGTGACAAGGCACCTGCATTTACGCTGACAGCCGATTCGGGCAAAAAGGTCAAGCTTAGTCAATTCAAAGGCCAGAACGTGGTACTGTATTTCTATCCGAAAGATGACACGCCTGGCTGTACGAAACAGGCCTGCGCTTTCCGAGATGCCCAATCCCAGCTTGTTTCGTCAGGAGCGGTTGTCCTCGGCGTAAGCCCGGATTCGGCCGAATCTCATGTGAAATTCCGAGATAAATTCGAACTGAACTTTCCGTTGCTCGCCGATACCGATCACGCCGTTGCCGAAGCCTACGGGGCTTGGCGCGAGAAGAACATGTATGGGAAGAAATCGATGGGAATTCAACGAAGCACCTATCTTATTGATGCCAAAGGCAAGATCGCCAAGGTTTGGAAGAAAGTCAACGTTGACGGGCACGATGCAAGCGTGCTGGAAGCCTTGGAATCGCTATTGAAACTTTCGGGCGAAAATCTCTGATGCAATAAAGGCCATTTTGAGCGAATCTGGATTTCGCAGAAAAGCAATCAAATCGTGCGAGGACACCGATTTTTGACCGTTTTGAGATGCCGTTAAGCTGTTCAATGCCGAAGCAAAGTCCATCTGGGCAGCCGTTTGAGCTTGAGGAGCCACTTGCTGCTCAACTCTGGGCTTCGCTTTTTTCTTCTTTTGCGACTCGAGCGGAGCAGGCTTCGATCCAAAAACTTCACGAAGATGTGCTTCCCGTTTTAAATCTGTTTTCGCGGCGTTTCCTACCAAATGATCACCTGCTGGAATTCCGGGGGTGAGATGACGTTGTTCGACCGGAATCGGCTGAAGTACATCTAAACTGTTTGGTGGAGTTGCTCGAGACTGCGTTGGGGCGTTTTCTGATTGTGAATTTGCTTGCCCGGTCGATCCAGTCTGCCGCTTGCGGGCCTCGCGCCGTAAAGCTGCCTGTCGCAAAAACTCGTTTAAATCACCAGACATATCGATTTAATTCCCGGTTGTTTTTCCAGCAGTATTGATCACGTTGTTACCGGTTCCAGCGATCGATTGCCGCATTTCCGTGTCGGCTGCAACGTTTTTGAGTCTGTAGTAGTCAAGCACACCCAGTCGCCCTTCGTTAAAGGCCGTTGCGATCGACCGCGGCACTTCCGCTTCCGCTTCCACCACAGCCGCGCGACTTTCTTCGATCTTCGCGATCATTTCTTGCTCGGCGGCAACCGCTTGAGCTCGCCGGCCCTCGGCTTGGGCACGCGCAACTCTTGTATCGGCTTCGGCTTTGTCTGCTTGCAGTCTCGCTCCGATATTCTCTCCAACATCGATGTCAGCGATGTCGATTGAGACAATCTCGAAAGCGGTCTGGTCATCCAAACGCTTTGCTAAAACCGCTTTGGAAATCACATCGGGATTCTGCAAGACTTCTTTGTGAGACTCCGATGACCCGATCGCGCTCACGATTCCTTCTCCAACGCGCGCGATAATCGTTTCCTCGGTTGCACCACCGATCAATCGCTGCAGGTTTGCACGAACCGTGACCCGGGCTTTCACTCGCAATTGAATTCCGTCTTTGGCGACCGCATCCAACGTCGGCCTCGACGCCGCACGCGGTGGGCAGTCGATCACCTTGGGGTAGACACTGGTTTGTACAGCTTCCAAGACATCGCGGCCCGCCAAGTCGATGGCTGCTGCTTGGACGAATGAAAGATTGATCTGCTTGGATTTCTTGGCAGCGATCAGTGCACGGACGACCTGCGGCACGTTACCTCGTGCCAGAAAGTGCGCCTCCAAAGCCTTCGACGTTAAATCGTCGTCGTCCAAGCCAGCCTGGACGGCCATGATCTTGCTCTTGACGATCATCCTCGAGTCGACGCGTCGAAACCACATTCCTACCAGATCCCAAATCCCGACCCCAGCTCCGGTCAAAACCGACTGGATCCAGAGATTGAAGAAGCTCGACACGATCGATATCGCGAAGAGCGTGAACATAATGACGGCGACGGCCAAGCCAAGCCATATCTGAAATTGAAACGGAAAAGCCGCAATCGGAAATTGGATCATAGGATCGCTCGCACCGAGGATAGACGGGATAGACGTCCTCTATGATAGCAGAATTTTCAGATGCTCGGAAACTAGTCGAAGAAGCGGATGGCTGGCAAATCAAACGATGAGGCGAACCCATCCGGGCAACGCTGTGAAGGATTTTATGTAGCCACATTCGTCAGAATGTGGAGAGCTGGCGCTTCCATCCACGTTCTGACGAACGCAGCTACGCCAGAACCCTTAAAAATCAAATAGAGAAAATCCTTCACCGCTTTGCCATCCGGGGCTTACCTGCCGACAGGGGACGAGCGATTCGATATTCAGACTCTAATTGGCAGACTTCTCTTTTTTGGGAGCTTCTTGCTTCTTGGGAGTTTCGGGTCTTTTAGGAGCTTCCGACTTCTTTAAAGCGTCTGCCTTTTCGGGAGCTTTCGTCTTTTCTGGCTCTTTGCCATTCTTGGCTTTGGTGTCGGCCTTCTCCGGTTTCACCGAAGCGAAATCGCCAGCGGTTGCGATCACCAATTCGTCGGGCTCAAAATAGTCGCGTACGGCTTCGTGAACATCGTTGATCTTCAATGCTCGAATCTTCGCCTCGATCATTTGAAAATACTCCATCGTGCGACCCGCGAAAAGGTTCTGAGTCAAAACGTCTGCCAGCCTGCCATCACTGCTGCGTCCCACCTGAAGTGATTTCAGGTAGCCATCGCGAGCGGCAACAAGTTCCTCTTCAGTAATTCCGCCGTCGATCAGCTTCGTAAGCTCTTCATCGATTGCCGCCATAACCTTGTCACGATTGATTGGGTTGGCGATCGCATAGATTGTTAGCGAACAACGTTCATCAATGGGATGGGCGGTAAGCCCGCTTCCGACCCCATACGAAAGGCCTTCGCGTTGTCGAACGCGATCACCTAGCCGCGACGAAAGTGACCCGCCACCGAAAACGTAGTTTCCTACAAGCAAGGCTGGATAGTTCGGATCGTCATCTCGCATTGCGTATTGCTGACTTGCATAGTAGACCGAGTTCGCCTTGTCGGGCGTCTCGATGGTAACCACTTTGCGTTTGATGCTGGTGCTCGCAACGTTGGGAGCACGATGATAGGGAACAGAAGGTTTCCAATTATCCAGAATGCCATCAAGCTTTTCGATCGCTTCTTTGGGGTCGAAGTCACCCACGACGCTTACCTCACCACTGACACCACCGATCATTTTCCCATAGACATCGGCGATGTCCTTGAGTTTAAGATTCCGCAAATCCTCGATCTCTTCTTCGATCGATGGCTGATATCGAAAGTCACCTCGCTTATATGGATTCAAGGCCCGTGTCACCGCATTGGGTGCCAGTGCTTGCGGGTCGGAGAGTTGCGATTCGGCTGCGACAATCTGCTCATCCCGCAATACTTCTAATTCCTTTTCGGGTAACGCTGGCTTTCGCAAGATCGACTTGACGACATCCAGAACTTCGGGCAGCTTCGATCGCTTGGTTTGAATTCTCACTTGTAGCAGTTGAGGTCGACTGTCGATTCCAACCGATGCGACCAGCTGATCCAATCGATCTTTCAGCGCCTGAAAGCTGTAATCTTCGGTACCTCGCATCAACATCGGACCGAGCATTTCGCAGGCAGCGGCTTTTCCAAAAAGCGATTTTTCGTCGCCAAAGCGTAGATTTAGCGAAACATTGACCGTTGAGCCTCGCGTTTTCTTGGTAAGGAAGCTGTACGGGAGCCCCGATGCCAGCTCCCCGCGGACGGTTCGTTCTTCGATATTCTTGGGCGTTGGATCGAAGTCCTCGCCTTGTTGGATCGGCTCGCGTCCTTCGTAATTGGTGAGCTCCGATCGGAAGTCCGTTGGTTCTGGGACTTCGATCCGTTCGGCTTTTTCTGTCGGGATGAAGAGGCCCACCGTCCGGTTGTTTCGTACAAGATATTTGTCGGCAGCAGCTTGAACGTCGGCGGCCGTCACTTTCTCGACTCGATCGCGATTGAGGAAGTAAAGTCGCCAATCTCCCTGCGCTGCCCACTCTGAAAGTTCGATCGCAAGGGACGATGGACTTGCCGCTCGAAGTTCACGGGATTTGAGTATCTTGATCCGCGCACGTTCTACCTCTTCTTCTTGAATCGGCTCTTTACCGAGTTCTTCGAGAGTCGCAAGCATCGAAACGCGTACATCTTCTAGCGACTTATCTTTAGGAACTTCGGCTAGAAAAAAGAGAACACCAGGGTCATGCAACGCAAAGCTTCCGCCTTGCATCGAGCTAGCTTTCTTCGTTTCGATCAAGCTTTTATAGAGACGACCACTCGGTTCATCGGCTAAGACCATCGATAAGATATCCACGGCTTGATAACTGGGGTCGCTACCGGAGGGGATATGATAGGTTGCTCCGACAAACTGCGAGTCGGCAACACGCCGTACAACGGTGGTTCGTTCACCATCTTGTGGAGGTTCGGTTGTGTAGGTCTTGTCGATGCCTACCTTGGGAGTTTCGAGTATTCCAAAGTACTTGGTGATCAGAGCGAGCGCTTTTGCCGATTCAAATTTTCCAGCGACCACCAGCATCACGTTATCGGGTCGGTAGTACTTGCGGTAAAAATCGCGAAGTGCGTTGACCGGAACGCGTTCGATATCGCTGCGATTTCCGATGGTCGATTTGCCGTAGTTGTGCCACTGAAAAGCCGTCGACATCATGCGCTGTTGGAGAACGCTTTCGGGACTGTTCTCGCCGCTTTCGAACTCGCTGCGCACGACGGACATTTCCGTCGCCAGATCTTCACCACGAATCTTGCTGTTGACCAAGCGGTCGGATTCCAATCGGATGGCGAATTCCAGATTGTCGCTGTCCGATTGTAAGGTTTCGTAATAGTTTGTCCGATCGTACCAAGTCGTGCCGTTGAATTGAGCACCGCGATCTTTCAGCAATTTGGGAATGGCTGAGTGGTTTTCGGTCCCTTTGAAGAGCATATGCTCGAGCAAGTGAGCCATTCCCGCCTCGCCGTAACCCTCGTGGCGTGAACCGACGAAGACGGTCATGCTGATGGTTACGACTGGCTTACTCGAGTCGGGAAAGAGCAAGACTTGAAGGCCATTCGGCAAACGATATTCCTCAATACCTTCGATCGCTTGCAGTTTCTTCGGCACGGAGTCCTCGGCTTTCAAAAGATTCACAGACCCCATCCAAACAAGACAACCCACTGCGCAAACGTATTGTATCAACCGTAACATGCGTATTCCTCAAGGCACACAGAAGTCACCGATTCTTAACGATCAAGCTCAGAATTGTACCGTAAGAACGGGAGGATCGTCGACGGATACTTCGCCAGATTTAGCGGTTAGGATAGCCGGCCCAAGGTGACGGGAGCGGACGGGCAGTCAGCTCGTTGCGAGCCGCTTCGGGGAGTGGATTGGCGTATTCCCGAGGGCGACCGCCGACAATCGGTGGACCAATATCGTTGAGCGGATAGGGGTCAAAGGTCACCGCTCGGCTCTTTTGACGATCGATACTTCCTTGACCAAACTGGCTGCCGCCCCATCGATGAGAGCCAGCCGGGCTTCCCTTGCAGCCGAGAAGCGAGGCCGCTGTTATTGCAAACAACAACCCAATATTCTTATAGCTTCCCATGCCGCGCACTCCTGTTTTGGCAGTTCCGTCCTTGTGAGCACTTCTCTTCATCGTATCGGACTGCCGAACAAGCTTTCCGCGTAAATTCGCAAACCGGTCGGGCTGTAACAGAATTATGGAGCGAGCGTACCTGTCACCTTCGCTTCTTCTTCCTCAGGGATAATAATGCGCGGTGTAACCGTCATCATCAGCGTATTCGTCGTTCTTCCAATACCAACGTTCTTGAACAAAC
>JANPLJ010000342.1:0-8059 GCA_031426475.1 Pirellulaceae bacterium
CGAATCATCGAACCGCTGGGCACAGTGAGTTTCTCAGGAGCCTCGCGATCCAAAAGGCTCTTTTGACTTGGCGAAAATCGATTTGCGATCCAGTCGTACCACCGGGCCTTCTTGAGTTCACTGAACGAGCTATGGTGATCGCAAAGTTCGCGACAAATGCTTTGAAGCATCTCGGAATCCATCTTGGGAAGATCGATTTCAGGCGCTACCGAGATGAGCCACTGCGTTCGCTGGATCAACGAAACAAGTTCTTTGTCGTCAACCGGAAAAACGGCATGCCATGCACCCAGCGATGCTTTAAAAAGTATCTCGGCCGCTGCTTGGCGATCGACGATCGCAACTGGCGTTTCTGAAAGGACCAAGTCGTCCCAGAGTACGCGCCGCCGCGCGACGACCTGTTGCTGCGTTGGATGAAAGAACAAGTCATCGCGCTGAACTAGCAAATCATCTTCCAGCCAAGACCGCTCAACCATAGAAGCTTGCCGAACGGTTGCATCCGTACCGCGCCCGTCGACATCGACGCAAACGAAGAGCTCGGCGTTGTGTACACCGCTTGTCGGTGCCACTTGGACTGCGCGTCCGCCGACCATCAACGCCGAATTGCTTCCGCTCGATCTCCGCTTGGCGAGACGATCCGGGAAACCACTTAGCAGCGATCGCATGACTGCTTCGTCAGCACTCAGAGCGTCGTCGCTTTCCGAGAATACCTCGGAATCGGTCGTTCCTTCGCCCTGGCCCTGGATCTGCGATTCAATATCGCGAGCGGCTTGAAGAATTGGCTGCACGTTGCTGCGGTGGAGTTGGCCAAGCATCGTATCGCCTTCACCTGTGCGTTCGAACTGTTCGAGCAACTCGACACGCAATGCGACATCCGAGTCCCAGCGTCGGCTTTGACCAGTATGGATCGAATGTCCACGCGCACCCGAGCTTCGTGTTCTTGACTCGCTATTCTGAAATGGATCTCGTTCCGAAAGCATGGCAGAAGCTAGCGCAACAGAGTGCAAGTGCCCATGACGGACGCCTTCCAGGACCATTCGTCCTAAACGAGGATGCAAAGGAAGACGTGCGAGCCGTTTTCCACGCTCTGTCAACCTATCGCCGTGAATGGCACCGAGTCGTTCGAGCAATCGAATCGCTGCCGCCACCGAATCTTCACGCGGCGGTGTCACCCATGCAAACTTCATCGGATCCGCTTGCCCCCAAAAGAACAACTGAAGGATAGCGCCTGCTAAATCGACCCTTCGCACTTCGGGTTCAAGGTGTTCTGGACGAGCGCGATGACTCACTTCATCCCAAAGCCGATAGCAAAATCCTTCTGCCACTCGACCAGCACGACCAGCGCGTTGTGTCGCTGAGTCCTGAGCGATAGGCTCCAGATTCAAGCGATCGAGCCCCACGGATGGCTCGAATCGCATGACGCGAGCCTGACCGCTATCGACAACGACTCGAATGCCTTCGATTGTCAACGAGGTTTCAGCGACATTCGTAGCCAGCACGACCTTGCGCCGACTGCCCGGTTGAATAATCTTCGTTTGCTCATCCAGCGACAAACTGCCGTAGAGCGGGAGAACGTCGACATCGCGCGACACGCCGTCTCTGGTCAAGGCATCTCGGACGCGATGAATCTCTCCTTGACCAGGCAAAAACGCGAGCACGTCGCCATCATGTCGATTCAGGACATCTGCGACCGTTATCGACATCGCCTCGACGATCGTTTGCTGAAAGCGCGGCGTTCGATAGCGAATGTCCACAGGGTACATCCGCCCTTCGACGCTTAGAATCGGGGCCGTGCCGAGCTCTCTCGACAGCTCCTCGCGATCGAGCGTTGCCGACATGATAACGATTCGCAGATCTTCGCGGACAGCCGATTGAACCTCGCGCAGCATGCCAAAGAGCACATCGGTATCCAACGAGCGTTCGTGAAATTCGTCTAAGATGACAATCGATGTATCCCCAAGAGTCGAATCTTCTTGCAGACGACGTAGCAAAACACCCTCCGTTGCAACGATCAAGCGCGTTTCACGTCCAAAACGTCTTTCAAATCGTACGTGATAGCCAACTTCACGCCCCAATTCCCAACCGTTCTCACTGGCAATTCGCATCGCAACACTTCGGGCTGCCAGTCGACGCGGCTGAAGCAAATAGATTCGGTTCTTGGCTATATCCGCCAACTGACACAGCAGTGCTGGGCCAACTCGCGTTGTCTTCCCAGAACCTGGCGGTGCATGAACAACAGTAAGTGCATTTTTTCGGACGCAATCTGCGATACGATTCAACGAGCTATCGATAGGAAGCGAAATGAGCATTCGACTACTTTGACCGCCGTTTCCACTTCTCAGGAATGTCTGCTACCATCGCTTGCACGAGCGAAACGACCTGATCCGCTTCACTCTGCTTCTTTTGACTGCGCAAACACCGAACAGAACTTAACCTCGATTCAAACCAGGCATCGGAACCGATCGGCGATCCCGCTGCGAGTTGTCGGTAAAGTTGTAGTGCCTTTTCGCTGCTAGCGTCTTGAATCTCGAACAGCCTTGCAAGCTCCATGGTCCATCTCGGATCCCTGAGGTCTTTCTCTCGAAATTTTTGGAGCTCGACGATCGCCATTTCGGCATCTCCACGCACGGCCACTAACCTTGCCTCAGCGATCGCTAAATGCTCCTTCAACTTGAGCAGCAGACTCGGATGTAGCGAGGCTTCCAAAGCACGCAGCCCCGCTTGCGATGCTTCATGCAGAAGAAGGACCGAGGCGAGCCAATCTTGGGACGGTTGATTTCCATCCGAGATCCATCGCAATCGCAAAATGCTCGATAGCTTTGAATCGAGAGCCACTATCCAAGCGATGCGGCCGGGATAGTCCGTCTGCGTCCAATCGATCACTTGTTGTACTTCAGTTCCGATGTTCGCGAGTTCTGGTTGTGTGGATGCGACGAGGATCTTATGGAATGCCGAGGCAGAAGCGTTGTTTTCGAAGGTATTCGTCGGGAGACTCCATGCAATGGATTTTCCATCGAGCGGCTGGATCCCGCCATCGATCGTCCACCAATCGTAATCCGCGCCGAGTGCGTCGACGAGCCATCGCGACCCCACAAGTAGATGATCGAGTGTTGGCGGTCGAACTGGCTGCAGCTCGGCGCGAGTATCTTGGGCCAGGCCGGATAGCAACGCGGCATTGACGAGGTAAGCGTTCGCCGTAGCAATTCGAATGTCGTGTTGCTCCGTACGTTTGACGTCACTTTCACTCGGCGAAGTTGCCAACCACGCCAGCTCCTCTCCCCAAAGTTCCACGAGCGATCGCACATCTGCCGTACCAAGATAGAGAAGCTGTAGCTGCGCGCGAATTCCGTTGGACGATTGGCGATCTGGCCAGGTTGTCACATGGTCCAACAACATCTGTTGATAGGCTTCGTTCATCGCGGCCGAAGCGGTGGATGATGACTCGGTCGCGATCAAGGCTTTCTGCAGCTCGACGGCAGATTGATGCAGTTGCGGCGACGTTTCCTCGACGGAGTATTTTTTTGCGGTCGAAGCGATTCTATCGATGACCGCTTGAGTCACTGGAAGCCTTGTCGGATCGCTACCAACGCTTTGTTGCTGCATTATTCCAATCGCGGACTTGGCAAATCCGAACGCTTGTTTCGTTTCGTTGGCAGCGAGACTAGCCGCTTCGGCCTGTTCAAGCAATTCAATCGCTGCCGCATACTCGCCAGCCGCCAGTCGCTGGCGAATGTTGACCTTCAATAGGTCCAGCGACGTTGTACTTGTTGAGACGTTGTTCGGAGTTGAACTGCCCAGACTGGAAGCTACGATCAGAGCCTCGGCTCTTTGACGCCAGTAGTTGCCGAACCGATCGACGACGAGCTCTTTCATTTTTAGAATCCGCTCGATTTCACGCTGGTTGTCATCGGCAGACGTGGTTGGCCCAGCCGGCTTATCGGCTTGTTTCTTCCAAGACGCGATCTGCAATTCTAAGGTTGCCAAGGCAATTTCTGGAGACTCCTGAAGCGCATTCCCGGTTGCATTCAACAACACTTTTGCGGCAGCGTTGAAATCACCTTGCATTTGATGCGATTTCGCTAGCAAGGCAATGCCACGATTGCGCAGGGATGGATCGTCTACCGTGGCAAGCCATTTCGTAAGGCTATGCACCGCGTCTCCGTATCGGTTTAATGCAATCAAGCTTTGACTGCGCGCGAGGTCAAGCAGTTCCTGGCCACTCCAATCCGATTCGATTCTGCCCGTGATCTTGTCGATAGCCGCTAGAGCTTCGGTGCCACCTGCGATGCGTTCGTCGCTATCCGTCGGATAACAATCGCAACGAAGCAACATACAATCAATCTCCAAAAGAGACAGACGATTGTGAAGCGACCCGAGGTCATGCGCTCGAATCGCGGATTCGCGATCGTCACGTCGAAGTGCGGCACCTAGTTGAGCATGGGCTTCTTCTTTGATTTCGACAAGATGATCCAGCAGGTTGCGAATCGTTTCGAGTGCGTCATCGCGTCGAGTTTTATTGGTTGGAGCGGCTAAATAGTTGGCTACAGATCGGCTGATCAGATTCAATCGAACCGCTTCATAGGAATAGTGAACCCAGACCCGATAGGCTTGGTTTTTCGGGTCCGCAATATAACTATCGTAGAGCTTTTGGGCCTCGCTCAAGGCATCCTTGATCGACTGGGCTTTTTCCGCATCTCTTTCGGCCAAAGTCGTGATGAGTAGGCTCAACCATTTTGCGTGTATCAGCGATCCGGTCGAGCTCGCCGCTATCCCCGATCGACAACGCAAAATGGCGCTTTCATAGAGCCCCAGTCGGCAGAGCGAATCGATGATGGCGGTATCGATGGGGGGGCGGGTGAGGGTCGCTCCGATTCGCGACGTTGGAGAAGGATCGTCGGAAGCCCGTGAACTCACAAGATCGAACTGGCAAATACACATCCAGGCATACGTCGCAGCTAACGAGCAAAGAAGACGCCTCGAACGGGACAACCGGCGAATCATACTGGCATTTCTATCGGTTATGGAGGCGACAAGACCCGTCCGAACAACCCTTACCCGCGATTCGATAACGATTGCGTGCAACGAACCGATAAAGCCAACGCCAGACAGGCATACTAAATGGGATATGCATCAAAGGCGCTAGCGGATACAGAATCGGAAGCCGACGGGTAAGATACTTGACCCCATCGGCTCCGGGAAAACGCATTCCGTCGACCGTCACGATCCACATTTGGGCCATCAGCATGTCATACGTCAAATCCGGAAAGTCGACTCGGACGCTTGGATCGTGAAGCGACAAGAAACGGAGTCGTCCTTGACCATCTAGTCGCCGTAACGCCACGATCGAGGCTGTGCAGAATTTGCACTCGCCGTCGTAGATAACAACATCGGATGCTGCAAAATCTGTTGTGATCGCGTGACTCATCGACATGATTCACCTGATTCGCCGGGCGGATGCAAAAGCTTCTTCATAACTCCAGTGTCTTGGAAAAACCGCAGCAATGCAAGCTGGATAACATGCAATTAGAGGCAATATTGGGCGAACGTTTTCAGAAGTTCGTCGATTTCAAGCCATCGATCAAACGATGAGGAACTCGCATCGATTGCACTTAATTCATTTGTATGCCGCGAACGAGATCGGATTGCCCAGATCGTTGCGATCGGCGATCCGACCTCGACCGGCGTGTCTGCGGGAGGGATATCAGCCCACCCGGCAACGCTCGACATATCGCTTGGAGGATTCGTCCACCAATTCGAGCGAGCCATCATCGCGTCGGAACAGGCAGACGAGATCCGAATCTCTCGAGTCGCGTACAGGATCCGTTTCTGAGCCTGAACAGAGCCCCATTCAGTAGCTTGGAGCCGAGGCGCTGAAAAATCTGCTTGCTTAAACTGTAGACGAAGCTGTTCTTCAACCAAGTTCGTCTTGAAACACATCTCAATCAGCTCCATGCTTGCCGTCCATCGTGGATTCCATTCAAGAAGGTAAAGATACCCATCGTCGCCGTGTATAAAATCAGCCTGAAGGACCCCGCGATATCCGATCGAACTCGCGATTTTCTGAACCCAATTCTCCAAACGCGTCTGGGTCTCCGAGGCCATGAAGTATGGTCCAACGCTTCCAGCGTATAGATTAGGCGTTGTGGTCGAGGATGGCTTTTCGTCAAGATGGAGCTCGCTCAACTTCAGGTTGCGCATGACTGCTAAGATCGAACATTGGTTTTCGGTACAGGAAAAGCTTACGCCGAGCACAGGGCCTGGTACATACCGCTGCAAGTATGCATCCGAAAGGGGGGCGATTGTGGTTGGGCTCGCTGAAAATACTTGCAGCCCACCGGCGCTCCGACGGCTTTTGACTAACCATCCATCGAGACCATCCAAGAAAGCCGAATCCGAACTCTCAATTCCGAGTTCTCCAACGGCTCGCGTGGTCGGAAAACGCAACCAATCATCGATGCCCAATTCAGCGACCCAACTTTGCCAGTTCTCCAAGCTTCTCAACCGTCGAATTTGGCTAGCGTTTGGGCCAACGATCGTGTGCCCTTTCTCTAACTCGGCTACGACATCTGGAAAATTCTCCATTCCACCACCGAGCAGAATCGCATGATCTGGCCATCGTTTTGCTTGCTCGACGATCGATTCTGGGTACTCGCGGATCGATTCGCAGTCTGCTATTTCGCGTAGATCGCGGTCGACGAACAAGTCCAAAGCTGCCGCTTCATGGCCAGCGCGATACACACTTTGGGAAGCCGCTCGGGCACTCGCACCGATAACAAGGATTTTCATTTAAGACCGTAGGCTCGGAACGTCAACTCTCCATCACGATAACGCGATCTCCATTGCTTTCGATAGCCCAATTCGTGTAATAGCGAACAGTCATACTAGTAGCCGCAATTGAAAAGAATTCGGACGAAGCTCGAAAAACGACAACTACAGCGATTCTTCCAAAGTCTGATGACTTCGGCAACGAAGAGCACGCGACGCGGTATCGATGATTTGCAAGGAGGCAAACATAGTGAGTACGCAAGCTATTCCGTTGACGACGGACGCACTGAAAGCATGGTCGAATAATCCAGATGCGGTACGCAACAATTTGCGAACGGTTTTCGCTGGACTAAAAGCCGACGAATCGACTATGGAATGGGCCACCGAGGCCCTCGAAAACTGCGGCGCGCCGCTCGAATCAGACCTCGATTTCCTTGGACAAGCGACCCAAGAGTGCGAAAGCGATGTCGATTATTGGGCATGCAAACTCATTGGACGGCTTGGGGACAAAGCGAACGCGTTGCAGAACGCTCTGACATCGGTCGTGAGCTCGGCATCGAAGAGCCTTACTTCGCGTCAACAGGCGGCACTTGCGCTTGCTTCCATCGGGACACTGACTCCTTCAAGTCGCGAATCGCTTCAGAACGCGACTCGCTCCGATGATGCACGTCTAGCCAGGATTTCTACTCAAGCGTTAGGTTCCGGCTCATGAGAACCTATTCCCAGCGACGAACCACGGCACGGAGGCCTTGGAGCATGAAGAACACTTCTTTTGCGCCCATGATGGGCATGATTCTTCTAGGCCTGCTAGCTCACGCCGGATGCGAGCCTGATTCGCCACTGCTGAACGAAATCACCAAGGGAATTCCGGTTTCAACCACCACAAGCGCGTCGACGAATACGCGATCACAATCCGTCCCGGCCAAGGCGCAAGAGACTATTCTCATCGCAAGCTTCAATATCCAAGCGCTCGGGGAAAGCAAGATGAACGATCGCTGGGTCATGGAACGACTGGCGGAAGTCATTCGCCGATTCGACATCGTCGCCATTCAAGAGGTTCGGTCCAAGGACCAGGCGCTCCTTCAGTCGTTGGTCAACTATGTGAACGCTCTTGGCGGCCGTTATGACTATTTGCTTGGACCACGACTTGGTCGAACCGTTTCGAAAGAACAGTACGCTTACGTCTACGACGCGTCGCGAATTATCACTAGCAAGGACCGCTCTTACACGCTCAACGATGATATCGATCTATTGCATCGAGAACCATTGATTGCTCGATTCGTTGCAAGAACTTCGT
>JANPLJ010000343.1:0-1448 GCA_031426475.1 Pirellulaceae bacterium
TGGGAGGTATGGGCGGCATGATGTAGTGAATTGCCAGTACATTGGCGCACAGAATTGAATTGAATCAGAATGGATCGCTTGGCGTTTTAGACGCCGAGCGAATAAGAACTCAAAAATTTATTTTTCCTCAATCAAATCAGGAATGAATCGGTATGGCCAAAGTAAATCTACGTCCGTTGGATGATCGTGTTGTCGTTAAGCCGTTGGAAGCGGAAGAAACCACCGCGGGCGGAATCGTCTTGCCTGATTCGGCAAGAGAAAAGCCACAGCGTGGCAAGGTTGTCGCAGTGGGACCAGGCAAGCTATTGGATAGCGGCAATCGCGGCCAATTGAGTGTCTCGATCGGTGACGAAGTCATCTTTGGAAAGTACGGCGGAAGCGAAGTTGAGGTCGACGGCGTCGACTACAAGATTCTTCGCGAAAGCGACATCCTCGCTAAGCTAGCCGGCTAGTTTTCGAGAATATTCCAAGCGTAGGGTGCAAACCCAACGGTGTTTCAGCTTTCAAAGGCCGCGGCCTCCTGAATCACCGATTTCAAAACATAGTATTTCATTCAACATAAAGGAAAAGTCGAGCGTGGCAAAGCAATTATTGTTCGACGATCATGCGCGAACGCGTATGCTCCGCGGTGTAGAGAAACTGGCTGACGCCGTGGCAGTGACCATGGGTCCTACTGGCCGCAACGTTATTATCGACAAGAGCTACGGTGGTCCCACCGTTACTAAGGACGGGGTAACCGTTGCCAAGGAGGTCGAACTGGAAGATCGCTTTGAGAACATGGGCGCGAAGCTTGTTGTCGAAGTGGCTCAGAAGACTAGCGACTTGGCTGGCGATGGAACCACAACGGCAACCGTACTGGCTCGAGCGATCTTCAAGGAAGGTCTTCGAAACATTGTCGCGGGCAGCAACCCAACCGGTATCCGACGTGGTATCGACAAGGCTGTTGACGCAGCAGTCGCAAAGCTTCAGGAGATGGCAAAGCCTGTCAGCAGCCGCCTGGAAGTCGCTCAAGTTGGCGCCATCAGCGCTAACAGCGACGCCAAGATCGGCGAATTGCTTGCTGAATCGCTTGAGCGAGTTGGCAAGGACGGGGTAATCACCGTCGAAGAAGGCAAGACGACCGATACAACCGTCGAGTACGTCGATGGGATGCAGTTCGATAAAGGCTTCGTGTCGCCTTATTTTATCAACAAGCCAGCGACGATGACTTGTGATTTCGAAAACGCATTGGTGTTGATCTATGAAAAGAAGATCAGCAACATTCGCGATTTGGTTCCCGTCTTGGAGAAGGTCAGCCAAAGCGGTCAACCGCTGATGATTATCGCCGAAGATGTCGACGCCGAAGCGTTGACTTTGTTGGTCGTGAACAAGCTCCGCGGAACGTTGAATGTCTGTGCGGTCAAGGCTCCTGGTTTCGGCGATCGTCGCAAAGCGATGCTCGGCGATAT
>JANPLJ010000344.1:0-7919 GCA_031426475.1 Pirellulaceae bacterium
TACAGACGGCGCTCGCAGCGTAAAAATCAGTGAATCGAATTCCCTCCATTGCCAACCGATCGATACGAGGCGTGCGATGTAGTTGCGAGCCGTAGACTCCCAGATCACCATAACCAAGATTATCCGCATTGATCAAAATCACATTGGGCGGTCGGTCCGTTTCCAGCGCCCGGCCGCTCGACGAAAGCACACTCAGAAAATGCAAGACAAAAACCGAGATCCAGCCTAACCATTTTCTCATTCGCTTTGTCCTTTCGACCGCTGAAGCAATGCTGCTAGTATTGAGATTCACCACCCCCTCGCGCCAGGAGGCCATCTCGCTTGTTAGTAGGCCGGATCAAGTCGCTAGCAAACTTGGATGTTGAATAAGACGCTGGCGACGCCGTTCCGGCAAAACCGAGGTTTCCGATTGCCGGAACAGCGCAGAAGCAACCAGGCGGATGGATGCAGCTGCACCACCGCCGATAACGCCGCTCTACCTATTTGACCGAGTGCGACGGAGAATCGCTATCGGCCAATCGCTTTTCGAATAACCGGTTCAAAAATATCGGCCTGCCGCATAAAACCAAGATCATTCGCGTGCGATGCATCGGTAGCACCTTCAGAGTCGTCTCCGTATAGTTTATCTCCGACAATGTAGTATAGGTTCGCTACGCTTTCCTTGTGCAGTGAATCGTAAGCAGCCTTGAGCGCCGCGTGATTGTCGGTGTGAAACTGATGCTTCGCAGGTGTGATCCAGTCGTTCGAAAACCGACGATCTTCTACGAGTACAATCGGCGTTGTCGGCTTGGTCGCTCGAAGTTGCTTCACCAATGGGATACACTTCTCGGTCACTTCCGCCGGTTGCATATTCGGCAAGCAATCGATCACGTAGGCAGCAGCGTCGACTTGGACAAGAAACTCTCCAACCGCCTTGTCCATTTTTCCATTACCGGAAAAACCAAGATTGACCACTGGCATATCGAGCCTTCGTCCCAGGATAGCTGTATGCACCATACCGGGCCGGCTGGCGGATGCTCCGTGCGTGATACTGGTTCCGTAAAAGACGATCGGTTTTTGACGCGGAGCGAGCCCCTCGAACTTACTACCCTTCGCCACGCCAATTCGCATGAACTCAACGCCGTTATATAACGGAAGGTAGGCAGCGTACTCGCGATAACCTTCCTTCAGTCCCTTAATGAACTCGGCTTTGACTTCTTGCTTGGCCGGCTTCGTCACCTGGACCCACTTCCATTTGCCATCGTCGTCGCGAGCATACAAATCAACTCCGCTTACTCCAGTGGCGGGCATATGAGGCATACCAAGCGTTTCCTTGAGCAACTTGTAGTGGACATGCACGGCGGTCGCATCTGTCTTGAAACGAACCATCATCCCAGCGCTATCGCGGCTCAGCTTCCACACATTCGAAGTAACCGTGGTTTGTGCGGCAGCCGGCAACCGATCGAACCAACTCAATCGCTCCTGTTCTGGGAGAATTCGGCCTTCGACACCCCAGGTTGTAATATCATGCCAATCCAGATTCTCCGCGGCAGCCTTGTTGACTCCCATCGCCGGATCGAGCTTCGAAACCGCGGGGGCCTCTTGGGCAATTGCAATACGGCTGGCTGAAACTAAAAGCAAAAATGCGATCGTCGATGCAAACTTCATTGGAACAACTCAAGTAAGATGGGAAAGGATGGAAGTCAAAAAGGAAACGGCGTGAGCTATCTGTCGATATCACCGGGACAGTCTTCGGACGGGACCAAGTACATAGCCTGGATATTTTTGCATTGCAGCGTACGACGCTTGATCGCTATCACGAGCAGGGACGACGACCGATAGTGGGTAGCCGCGAACTCTCGGTCCAGGTTCGAGATAGACTTCCCAAAGATCGGTAATGCCCGCCCCAACGGCCAACAGCTCGAACTGCATCATGGCCATCTTCTGCGACGCGAGTTGATTGCGTTGATGCTCCATCGCTTGCGCTTGCAAGTAAAAGCTTTCCCGTTCCTTTTGCTCATGTTCTTCGGCAGTCGCTAACCATTTTTCCCAACCGCTTTGAAGCATCGCGAGATCTTTGTCGCTAAAGAAGAAAAATGGAAAAGCGTATTCTTCGTGATTCTCAAACTCGAGAATGACTCCTTCGCAACTAAAACTGCGGGGCGTCGCCTTCTGTTTGAGCATCCACTCGTTAAACGCTTTGTCATCGGGAAGTTCGACTTTATCGAAATGCTCGATAATCTTGGGGATAAACTTCTGGTAAATCTCCGGAAGATTCGTCAGCAATTGATCGTTCACGTAGACTTTGCCGCGACGTCGCTGGATCGTAACGTCCTTGCGAACGTAATCGACAACGCGTCCGATAACAGTCATCCCATTTTTCATCGTCCACGTTTGAGAATTTTGCATCTCCCCCTGCGTTTGCTGCGCTTCTTTCGAAGACAGAAATTCTTGATCTTGCTTCGAAAGCTTATCGATCGGAATCACCTGCAAGTCATGACTCTTGGGGTTCGCTTTCTGATCGACCTTCAGAACAACCGACGCGGCATCGTAGGCGATCAACGTCGCTTTCACCTTATACAAGCCCGTTGAATCAACCCACTCGCGACTGTCGGCCATGACTGGTGACAGCACGGAAAAGAAGACATACAGGCTCGACAGCCATCCAACGATAAGGCGAATCATAATAGAAGCAATATCCTAGCACGGGTTGAAAACAACTCGTTAATTCGACTGTCCAAAATCTAGTCCATTAACGCCACGCAGCTTATCTGAATGGTGAAGCGTTTGGCAACCAGAATCTAACTTAACAGCGCCACCTTGCGTTGGAGTCCAGGCTTTAGCCGCATGTGGCGTTTTCGACATGTTCAGCGCCTAAAGTCTGTACTCCAACGAGGTTGTGCCGAATGAATGCCCACCTTTGGCACGAGGCCGAAGGGGTCGATTTAGGACAGTCGAACTAAGAATAGCGTTCTCGGCGTCGATTTGCCAGCGTCACGGAACTCATTTGCAAGTTCGTCGCTTACGCTTCCGGCTCCTGTTTTTTACTTCCGACGCGCGAACCAATACAGCACGCAGCCCATAAAAGCAAAGCATGCGACTCCGAACAGCTGGTAACCGACATGGCCAGCATGTTCTTGTGGAACACCGAGAGCTTGCATCGATCCCGATAACATACTGCTCAGCGGTGCTTCAGCGCTGAGCCTACTGATAGATTTCGTGACGCTTTCGTTTACCGAGAGCAACGCAATCACGACGCCGGCGAGGGCTCCGCCAGCCACCAAACCTGTCGCGAACAAACTCCCTTTGCCAAGTTCATCGTCGACATGTTCGCCAGTCGCAGCTTTACCGCGATTCTTCATCCAATCCGCCGCGCCGCGAATCACACCGCCAATCCAAATGGGCAACGTCGTCGCGAGTGGAAGGTACAATCCGACCGCAAACGAGAGGCTCTTGATGCCACACAATTCCATCGTCACCGAGATAAAGCAACCAGCCAAGACGAACTGCCAGTCGAGATTGAACGACAACAAACCTTTGATCAACGTCGCCATCAACGTTGCTTGGGGCGCGTTATAGGTTTCGCCAATCGCGTGCTCGATGCCATTGGCAAGCATCGCCGGCGTCGGTGTGTCGAGGTATTTTACTGTGAACCCGATCACTAATGACGAGACGATGACACCGATGAATAAAGCTAGCTGCTGATACATCGGCGTCGCTCCGACAAGGTAACCGGTCTTCAAATCCTGGCTGGTTGCCCCAGCGTTTGCTGCCGCGATGCAAACCATGCTGCCGACGACGAGTGCCATCGGTTCATAAACCGTCCCAGTCCATCCCATGCCGATAAAAACGAGAGCTGTTCCCATGATCGTCGCAATCGTCATACCCGAAATAGGACTATTCGAAGAACCGATGATCCCAACGATCCGACTGGCCACGGTGACAAAGAAGAAGCCAAATACGATGACTAACAAACCAATCATCAGTTTGTTCATCACCGAATCTCCAGGAATGCCTGGCAGAATGGCCATCAAAGCGATGAGCCCGAGGCTGCCGAAGACGACGACAAAGATCGAGAGATCTTTTTCCGTTCGAGCTCGGTTCGCCGCTACACCGCGTGTCAACGAACGAAACGCCTCCAAAAAGGATGCAATAATCGTCGGCATTGTCTTCAAGAGAGTGATAAAGCCTGCTGCCGCAACAGCGCCGGCACCGATTTGACGAATGTACGCTCGATAAATCGCTTCCGCCGAGTCGGCAAATGTTTTCGCGTCCGCATCCCAGCCAAACTTTGCGGGCGACATACCGAGCTTCACCAACTGAGCCGCAATCGTCTCCTGCGGGACAAGAGTAGCCAAAAGTGGCGTCAAGGCAAACGCCGCAAAGACTCCACCTGCTACCAGAATACCTCCGATCTTGGGTCCGATGATGTAGCCGACTCCCAAATACTCGGGCGTGATCTCGCCAGCGACCGAGGCTGATGGGAGATACTTGTTGCCAAGCGACGTAACATAGCGAGGTGTCTCTGCGATCAGATGGACGATTTTTTGTAACATCGCATAAACGATGGCAAATCCCAATCCGAAGAACGCCGTCTGCGCAAGGCTCCCTCCCTTTTCGCCAGCGATTAAAACTTGAGCGCAGGCGGTACCTTCAGGATAAGGCAACGTCCCATGCTCTTTGACAATCAATGGTCGGCGCAGCGGTATCATCATCAGCGTTCCGAGAATCCCTCCGAAAACCGCGATCATCATGATCGTCCCGATTTCAAAGTACCCCGCTCCCACACCGCCGCTCAGAAAAATAAATGCCGGCAATGTGAACACCACGCCCGCAGCCACGCTTTCACCCGCAGAGCCGCATGTTTGAATGATATTGTTTTCGAGAATGCTCGTTCCCAAAAAGCGCTTGCCGATCGATATGGCTAACACGGCGATCGGGATCGAAGCCGAAACCGTCAATCCCGCTTTCAATGCCAAATAGACTGTCGAAGCACCAAACAAAACGCCAAAGATCGACCCGACGATTATCGCTCGCACCGTAAACTCGGGCACGCTGTTGTCGGACGGCGATATGTATGGTTGTACGGCACCGCTTTCAGGCAATTTCGATTTGGAGGACATCGATTTTCTTTCCAGCTCGAGTTTGTATTCGATTGAGTTGTCGGAAACGCCATCGTAAGTGGCAAGCATCGCTTGGACAACTAGACGACGCGGACAATGGCCTCGCACAGTTCCGCTACTTAAGACCACGCCATTCCGGCGTGTCATCGCGTTCGCGGCTTTCGACCACTGACTTTTGCCGGATCTGATGTATCATGAAGCATCTCAAGAATACTTGCACAAAAATCGCCGAATCGTGATACCTCGCACAAACCAAGCTCCGGTCCAACCAACGCATGACTTGCGTTCGATCGATTTGGATGTGCTGCAATCGCTTTTTGACCTAACGCAGGATGTTGCGTTCTTCGTCAAAGATTCGGATGGCCGATACGTCGCGGTAAACGAATCGCTTCTCGCGCGACACGGTCTAAAGCAAATGCGTGACGCGATCGGCAAACGCCCACAGGAGATCTGCCCCGGTGATTTCGGCCGTATTCCTACCGAACAAGACAACACCGTACTCCGTACCGGACGGCCGCTCGTTGATTACCTGGAAATGCAATGGCATCGACCTGGCGAACCTGTTTGGTGCCTCACTTCCAAACTTCCTCTGCGCAGCCCAGACGGAACGATCGTTGGACTGATCGGCTTCTCTCGAGATGTGCGAGCCCCCATCAAAGCGGACGAGATTCCGAATGAATTTGCAGTTGCTTTTGCCGAGTTTGAGCAAAATTTGTCGAGTGACTTTTCACCGTTCATTCTGGCCGAACGCTCCCACTTATCCTCAACGCGACTCGCACGCCTTACGAAACGACTATTCTCTCTAACTCCCTCTCAGCTGATCCTCAAGACTCGCATCACGGCCGCATCACGCCTTCTTCGCGAAACACAAAAGACAGTCGCCGAGATCGCGCATCAATGCGGTTATTGCGACCAAAGCGCGTTTACTCGAGCCTTTCGCGCGATAACAAGTCTCACCCCATTAGAATTGCGTCGTCGTAAACAAGACTTACGAGATATTGACCGCGGTGGCTCAGCCAATTGATGGCCGAAAGCCTCGTTTTGGAGGCGATGTGGCAAGCATTGTCGTTATTTGCGAGTCGTTTGAACTCGGGTCGCGAACCAAGGTTGTAACGGTCCAGGGGAAGCTTGGCTATTCCATGAACCATACATTGTATTTCCATCAGCCGTCAAAACAAAAACGACATCGCCTTGATCTCCCGTACTTGCGATCTCATCAATGCGAGCGGTCCAGATATTCCCCGTTGCATCGACGGCACCAAAAAGGCGGGCATCTTGCCCAGGAAGCGGGTAACTGCCGTCGAGTGATCCTGGAGTCGAATCCTCAGCAATGGTCAGAGTAATTAAAGTGGGATTTGCAAGATCGTTTTGCCGATGACGTTTTGTTTCCCAAGTACCTACAAATGAAGCCATGATTTTCGTCCCTTCCCCTAAAAACCAGTTCGAAGATAATTTGTCACGCCAAGCATTCTATCATGAAACAGAAGCGTAAAAGCAAATAGGAGCGGCCGGACTCGAACCGACAACCAAGGGATTATGAGTCCCCTGCTCTAACCGTTGAGCTACGCTCCCAAATGCGCGTTATTTACTAGACTTTTCGCCGCATGCTAATGATCATTTCTAATTCTACCTGGTAATAATCGCTGCGGAAGGCTACGCCCAAGAAGCGCTGAAAGACCTTCTTTGCTTCCACATGCTTCGGATACTTCGGGATCTAAAAGGCAACGACGAAGTTTTGACGTTTGAACCGTCGAAAATCCCCGGAGTATTCTCGATTAAATCGGTTCTTCAAGCACGCGATACACGAAACCTCTCAATAGAAATGGCTGCCGGATTACTCTAGCAGCCAATTCAAGGGATCGATCGTCGACGGATGACTACGGCAAAATGCCGAGCGGCGCTGACGGGAAGTTTCCGATGCTCGGCAGTACCAACGGCATGTTTGTATCGGTGATTCCAAACCATCGGCACAGCTCGCGGAAATACTGGTCGCTCGACGTGGTTGGAATCAAGACCCCACGGTTGCGATCGAGTCCGTTGCCACCGGTGTTCACCGAATTCGCGGTATCGGTCGAAACAAAGTTTGGGTACTGTCCATAGATACGCCCACCGTTGACGGCACCACCCATCACAAAGTAGTTGCCACCCCAAGCGTGGTCATTGCCGCTGCCGTTGAAGTCCAGGGTACGCGCGAATTCAGAAATCGAAAACAACGTCACCTCATTCAAGAGACCATCGGCTACCAAAAAATCGTAGAACGACTTGATACCAGCATCGACTCCAGGAAGCATGGTGTTTTGATTGGACAGCAAGTTAATTGAGTGATCCCACCCGCCACTTCGCACCACGAATATCTGGCGGTTTTGACTCATCGGTGCAGGGTTGTTCTTCGCAACGCGAATCGCTTGCGCAACGGCAGCCAAGCTGCTGCTCAAACCGCTGTTCGCAAACGCTCCTGGGAGAGGAGTCGGAGAAGTTAACGCAGTCGTAAATGCAGCTTGGAAAGCCTGAGCCGCATCTTTCGCGTTGATTCTTTCGTTCTTGATCGTTTGCTCAAGGACGTTGGCATACGTTTGGCTAGCCAAATCGGTCCGAGTCCCCCTAAAAATACGATCGTATGGATTGTCGGGTGGCGAAGCTCCGTAGCTGGCGTTCAAAGACGCACCACTGGTACCGATCGGATAAGGTACCGTTCGATTGCCGGTCAGAAGAAGACTTTGTCCAGCCGTCGTGATCGCGGTAAAGATATTGCTCGCCGTCGCTGCTTGATCGCTGCTGGTGACCAAGTCCAACATCTTGCCAGCCCAGCCTTGGATT
>JANPLJ010000345.1:0-5522 GCA_031426475.1 Pirellulaceae bacterium
GTCGTGTCGATACTTCCCAACTTAACAAACCTCTCTATTTTAGAGGGATTGCTAGATAGGCAAGGCGGAATCATGAAGAACTTCGATGCGATTTGCGTTTGTCGACGCATCGCTACCTTCCGCTGGTCGATTTGAATGGAAAGAGCTAAGCCGTAGGATGGTTCAAATTCGAAAAGGGTCTTCCGCGATCCTTTTACTTTTTGTTTTCACATGGATGATTGCGCAGTCTGGATGCAGCGAGTCCGTTTCGAGCAGCGCTGCGCGACAACTTAAGAGAGAGCTTGCTGGCCCTGTGGAAAGTGTGCCAATCCGTGCCAAAGAGTCGCAAAATTCGTCGAGCGGCTTCTCAAAGCAGGACGTTTCTAGAATTCAGCTGAATCTCCCCGGTCGAATCGCCAAGGTGCTCGACGATAATCTTTCCAGTCGATTGCTTTCCGCCCAAACGAATGCAGCATGGCAAATCATGCACGGTGTGATTGCCTACGGTGACCGGCTACCGCTTGAGTTAGAAGGGAAGCCGAAAAACACGCTTGATTTTCTTTTGCACGGTGGCATCGTCAACGGATGGGAGCTTGCGCCGGGAGACGAACTTCCTTCGACAGGAAAAACGGGGCTCAAAGCGCGTTTGGAGCCAGGAAGCTACATTGGCCAAGGGCACGTCGACCAATGGTTGGCGATCTTGGCACAAGTTGACATTCCGCTGACTCGCAAGGTCGAGGCCCGCGGCCAGGAGTTCACGGTTCTCGACTGGGCACGCCAGGCTCAATGGGACGTTTCGGACAACCCAGTTCTGGAATATTCCTGGACGATCATTGCTCTTACGCGATATTTTCCGGACGAGCAGTCTTGGACGGCCAAAGATGGAAAAACATGGACTTTTGAGCCGCTTGCTGCCTTCGAATCAAAACAGGATCTTGGGCAGAGCCCATGTGGCGGTATGCATCGTTTGATGGGCTTGGCCCATGCGGTGCAATTTCGTAAACGGCATCATGGAGAAATGACGGGAGGCTGGAAACTTGCCGCGGACAAAATCGATGACTCGATCGAGAGAATTCGTCGCTTTCAAAACCGGGACGGAAGCTTTTCGACAAACCATACTCAGCGTCCAGGAACTTCCGCCGACCTATCGACCCTGATCAGCTCGACCGGGCATACGCTGGAGTTCCTGTCGTACGCCTTGCCGCTGGATCAACTCGACGACGATTGGATGGTTCGAGCAACCGATCGACTGTGCGTGATGTTGGAAGCGGCCAAAGATGCGGACCTTGACTGCGGCGGCCTCTATCATGCTTTGAACGGACTTAAGCTATACTATTCGCGTCGCTATGAGCCTTGGTCTCCATCCGAAGAATCGTTGAATGTCGGGGGTGAATAGCGACCACGACTTGATAGCCCATACCTATGCCAGATTTGATTGCTCAAGGACCTCGTCCACAGGATCGTTGGCGGCGGGCGTTGCCTGCTTCCAAAACAGGCGAGCCGGTTGTATTGGGTCGAGTCTCCCATGGCTGGGCTGTTCCCTGGGACGATCGCGTTTCGCGGAAACATGCTGAGGTCCGATGGACCGGTTCCGTGTTGGAGGTTTCGAAGATACTCGATGCCCGCAACCCCATTTTCTATCGAGGAATTCGACGCGATCAGTTCAAGGTCAGCCTGGGCGAACACTTTGTCATCGGACAAACGACGTTCAGTATCGTAGACCAACGGATTCGTGTTCTGCCTTCTGCCGAAGAGCTGCCAGCGTTGACCGAGCATACCTTCGCAAGCTCGCATCTTCGACAAGCGCGATATCGAGACGCGGACCAACGCATCGAAGTCCTGAGCCGGTTGCCTGAGATCATTCAAGGGAGCAATACCGATGAAGAGCTCTTTCATCGAATGGTGAACTTACTCATGCAAGGGATCGAACGAGCGGCGTTCGTTGCAATTGTCGCTGAACCGTCTATCGTACCGACTGCACGACCCTCCAAAAATTCCGATTCAGAATCCAGCGAGCGCCCAGCACCTGCCGGAACGGTGGGCTTGTCCGAATCGCTCGGCTTGTCGGCGACCGACCAGGGGATTCGCGTTCTGCACTGGGACTCACGGAATTTGACGGGACATCAGTTTTCACCTAGTGCCGGCTTGATTCAGCAAGCGCTTTCGACCCAAGAGAGCGTGCTGCATGTCTGGAGTCGTACACAGAATCAAGATTCTTCATTCACTCAAAGCGAAAACGTCGATTGGGCATTCTGCACACCGATCAACAGTGAAGCTTGTCCGGGGTGGGCGATTTACATTGCCGGCGATTTCGGTTCGATGATGGGTACGGCTGCCGTTCGCGAAGCGACGCTCGATCTGACTGCCGACCTACACGATGATCTCAAGTTTACCGAATTGACAGCGACAACCTTGGGAACGCTTCGTCAAACGCGATTATTGCAGCGACGGCAGGACAGCCTTCGACCGTTCTTCGCTCCCGTTGTGCGACACGCCCTTGCCAACCGCGACCCAGATCAAGTGCTTGCGCCGCGGGAAGCAAACGTCTCGGTATTGTTTTGTGATTTGCGAGGTTTTTCAAAACAAAGCGAAGAGTCGGCCGATCGATTGCTTGAATTGCTGCGACGAGTCAGCGATGCGCTTGGCGTCATGACCCATCAGATCTTGGCTCGCGACGGTGTCGTCGGTGACTTTCATGGCGATGCCGCGATGGGTTTTTGGGGATGGCCATTCGAAACCTCCAGCACAGTATTGAATGCGGCCCAAGCAGCCCTTGCCATCCGCTCAGAATTCGAGGCAGCGGCCGCGATTCCCGACCATCCGTTGGCAGGATTTCGAACAGGCCTGGGAATCGCCACAGGCAAGGCCGTCGCTGGTCGTATCGGAACCGTCGATCAAGTCAAAGTAACCGTCTTCGGCCCTGTCGTGAATCTTGCCGCTCGTCTCGAAAGCATGACGAAACAACTTCGCGCGACGATCCTGATCGATGAAGCAACCGCCGCGCGCGTTCGAGCGGAAGTTTCGCCAACGATCGCGCGAGTGCGTCGCGTCGCTCGTGTGCTCCCCTTCGGCATTAAAACGCCGCTCATGGTCAGCGAGCTTTTGCCGCCCGAAGGTCCGCATTCGATCCTATCCGATGTCCACGTTGCCGCGTACGAACAAGCAGTCGATGCGCTGCAAGCCGGACATTGGTCCGAAGCATTTCGTTGGCTGCATCAAGTGCCAGCCGAAGATCGCGTGAAGGACTTCCTCACCGTATTCATCGCTCAACACGGTCGTACCCCGCCCGCCGATTGGCAGGGGTACATTCCCATGTTAGATAAGTAGAGCAATTGCCCACGAAAAGTGGCCCCGCGACTCCGCTCGCGGGCGCCGACTATTTGTTGCTAAGGTCGCTTGTCAGCGGGCGGAGCCGCTGACCCACTTGCTATCGAACGGGCGCTAGGCCCAGCATCCGACGGAGAACGCCGATTTGCCCGATGTGAATTGACTCATGAAGCGGTGCAAACAGCAGAGCGCCCAGCTTCATCGGAAAAACCGCGTAGGGCATATCGGCAGGCTCAGCAAGACTCGACGCTTCGTAAAGCGGAGCATCTTTCATCGAACGCTGATGAATCTTGTCGAGAATCGTCAACAGCTCATCACGGGAAGGATTGGCTGTTGGATCAGGCGAAGGCTGTGTGCCTTTCCCGTAATTCTTCCGCAGCCATCCCGGCATCAACTCGATATCGCCTTCTGCTCGACCGCGTTGCCGGAACAACATTAGACCGTATTGCGCTACTGCCAAATGACCGACTTGCCAAGCGATATGACTTGTCGAACCAGGCGGAATCACGTTCCATTGGTCAGCCGAAACATTCTCCAACAAGCCCAAGAGATACTCGCGGGTAAATCGCATTTGCCCCAGGGCTACGTCGCGATGATTGAGAATTTCGGCTTCGCTGAGATGTGTCGCGTTAGTCATGCCTCAAATGATATCGGCGATGCCCAAAATCGTAAATTGCATCGACACTTCTCCCCGTAATTCTTGGATGTAATCGAGCGCTCGTGCTACTTTTTCTTTCGGAAGTTATAGAATTCACCGAGCGAGATGCTTCCGTCACCATTTTTATCGACGGAACCGAAGTCCCCGATACTTGCCGACCACTCATCCGGCGTTAACTGCCCATTGTTGTTCTTGTCGCTCTTTTTGATTTGCAGGGCTGCGAACTGGACCCAGCGTTCTTCCGCATCGGCGGGTAGATCGGTCCGATCCAATGCAGCTGCCGGTGCCGAAGAAGTCGCAGAGCTGCTCGAGGCTGCCATGGCAACAGTCCCGGATGAACTTGCCGCCGGCGGAGCAGAGCCGCGAAGCACCCCTTTCTTGACAGCCGTCAAGGTTTCGAAAGTGGTGATTGTCCCGTCGTCATTCGTGTCGAATCGGGCAAACTCATTCAACGTTGCCTCATCCCAATTCGTGGCAAACTCGTGCATCATCACTTGTCCATCGCGATTTGCATCGCTGCTTACAAACCACTCGGGGATTCCTTGAACCTTCATGCTAGCGCCGGACCGCGGTGCTATCTTGTAGGACGCTTGCTTGTTCCAAGGGTTGACAGGTGCTTCTTGCGCCGCATCGCGGGATTGGTCATCGCCTGAACGTCGACGATCACCACGGGCGATGGAAGCGGTGGACTGTTTGTCTTTGTTTGCTTTCTCTGCATCCTCCGCGGCTCGCCGCTTTGCGTAACGAACAGCCAATTCTTGCTGCGTTAGCTTCTTGTCGCCGTTTCGATCGAACTGCATCGGATCATCAGACCAACGACCATCTTTGATTTCCTTCTCGTCGAGGATTCCGTCTTTGTTTGTGTCGTATCGCTGCATACGTTCGGCGGCTTCTTTCAAATCCCGGTCTTCGATCTTCACTGCCGCAGACAAACTTCCGTCAACGCCGAACCCCAAAATGGGTGTTGTCTCTTTTTTGGTACCGAAACCCGGCACCAACGGCTCTGGCTCTTTGGGTTTTGTACTCGCGGTACTGCTTCCCGAGCTACTGCTGTTGGACGATCCGTTGGTGTTGCCTCGCATTTTTTCGATTGTCTTCGTAATCTTGGATAGCGGAATCGCCTTTGAAGCACTCATCGCAGCGGCGATTTCGGGGTTGTCGCGACCAAGCCGATCGAGCATGAATCGAGCGGGCCCTTGCATTTCGTCTGGATCGATAGCACCATTTCCGTTGGCATCCAAGCGACTGAGCATTGCTGCCGGGTCGAATCCACCGCGGTCACCACCACCTGGAGGGCCACCGCCACCACGCTCACTGCCGCCGGGAGGACCACCTCGTCCGCTCCGATCGCCGCCCCCAGGAAAACCACCGCGATCTCCGCCGCCTCCCCCCGGTGGCCCGCCACGCGTCCCTCCCGGAGGCCCACCGTTAAACCCTGGCTGCATTCCTGGTTGTCCAAACGGTGGCTGCGCAAGTACCCAGAAAGGCAATGAAAAGATCAGCAACAACGATAGAGACATCGATCTGAAAGATGAAATTTGCATTGTTCTGTTTCTTC
>JANPLJ010000346.1:0-1778 GCA_031426475.1 Pirellulaceae bacterium
GATCGAAAAATCGGTGAGGATAATCCCTTGACGGCTATGGGTCCAAAGCCGGGAATCTGTCGGCAGATACTCTAGTGATTCAGCATTAGCCGGTTCAATCGCGTGAACCATGCATCCGACGATCATCAGCAAGATTGAACGCGTCTTCGTAACGTATAGCCGACTCATGTGGGTTGCTTTTACATTTAAGAGTGATTGATAAATGACCTCTGGTTTTGAAGTTTTACCAAATCTACTATGGGTTCGAGAGGGACTACGTGAAACTCGTCCCAAGTATTGGTGGCAAAGATGGATCGAACGCGTGTGCGGTTGAGCGTCCAAATCCCGTTATCGGCATGCTCTCGGACGTAAGAAAGGTGCTCACCGAGGTGCTCACATTTTTTGTCGTGGGGCCTTGTGGGGTGCTATTCTATTCGCCGCGTAATGTAGCTGTTTGCATCTATCTGCATCGAGCTGCATCGACATGCGGATGGTCGCACAGGACTCTGATCCTGTGAGTGGCCAGAAAGGCCAAAGGATTTGCGGAGCTGGTTGAGCCCCAGCGAGAAAAACCCAATGATTTGATAGGGTTACAAGGTTGTCAGTAGTAGCCGAGGCGGGACTCGAACCCGCACGAGGATTTACTCCTCCCAGGATTTTAAGTCCTGTGAATGCAGCTCGCTATCTCGCGAACGTTTCTAGACTTGCGCCGTCGAAAAATCTTCGTGGTACTTTCGGTAGGGCTCGCTAAAAAACAGCTCTCGAAAGCCAAACCCTGGGCCCGAGTACCAGACCGAAAGTGGCGAGTACTCACGCATATTTGTCCCGAATGTTCTGGCAATCTGAAGTGCGATTGTCACCGCGCTCATGAGACTGGCTTTTGGTACTGGGCCGAAAAGAATCTCGTTATCGTTGGTATCTAAGGCGATTCATGATTGCATCCGAGAGCATCAGGGTCCCTAAAGTCGCTAAATCTCCAAGCTGTCAATTATCGATCAATCGTTAAAGTCCAACTGCAAGAGATACCGAGAGAGAATTAGGATTGAGTGACTTTCTTTTGACTTTATTGTGACTTTCGGTGAAGCATTTGTAGTCACGAGCCATCCAATAAGCGTTACTTCGAGCGTTCGAAGCGACTCCAAAATGTTCTACGAAAGGGTTTTGAAATGAAAATTGCTGCTTCGATTGCATTATTGATGGTATTCGGGATCGGTCTCGCTTTCGGAACGAATTACGCCAGCAAAGCGTCCTCGACTGCGGGCATTGAAGTCTGTGCATGTATCAATTGCTGTGCAGATGGCGGATGCTGTTGTGAATCGGGGGTATGTTCTTGCGAGAAATGCATTTGCGACTGCTGTGCTGAAAACGCAAGAGGCTGTGCAGCAAATTGCTGCAAGGAAGGGGCTGGAGTTTCGGTTTCTGCCGCACCATCTGAATGTGATAGAGGATGCTGCAAGAAAAATTAGTAGCTTTCGACAAGCGAACAAGCTATTACAGTGGGTGCATGTCATGAATTGCAATTTCTAGGTCGTCCCTCCGGATCCGAGAGTTGATTGCCTTCACTGCCGACTCCCTGCATACACTTGTCGCCGGCAATCCTGCACGGCGATACTTGTCGTAGTGCATAAGTTCACCTTCGGACAAGAGTGCTCACGTGCATTGGGCTCGCTTTGTCGGTATATTCATGAACTTCACGCATGCGTGCGCTTGGCCTGTATCTTTTGGGTGAACTGCGAGATGTCTATGGCAAACAAAATTCGCTTTATCATGTTGGCCGTTCTTGGCTGCCTCCTCCCATG
>JANPLJ010000347.1:0-16707 GCA_031426475.1 Pirellulaceae bacterium
TCGGCCACGTTTTCAAAAAACTCATAGCCTTTTCGGGATGGACGACTTGCAATGTTCCATTACATGTGAATTTCTTAAGTTCATGCCATTCACAACTCAGCCCACGTCCAAGTAACTAATCTCATTCGGCCGCAGATCGACTATTACTTGTCCCTGGTCGATTTGTAGCTCTTCGATCATGTTGCCTTGAAAATCGACTCGCATGGCAGAGGCGGCATCTTTGAAGAATGAAAGTTTGACACGCCCTTCTTTGCCCATGGTTTCATGGAGCATCAGACGCAGCGACTCGTTGCTTTTTAATGGATCGATGCGCACGTTTGGAGCGCTGGTTTGAGCGAACCAGAGGCTCGTTCCGGCTCGCAGCGGTCCCGCATTGTCGGGGAGCAGCCACGGCTGGTCTAGGAATTCAAGGTACGATTGGTATTGCCGAGGCCAATCGGCGGCGATCTGCATGCGATGTTCACAGATCCCCTTTTCATCGGACGGCAACAGCGTATCGAGGAATGACAAATCGACGCGTCGATGTACTGCTAGGCCGGGGTACACTAAGCTGAGCTGATGTTCGGCATCGTCGATTACTATCAGCTCGGGAGCAAAAAACTGTGATGCTGAGATGGTGGTTTTTGTCCCTTGACTCCAGGCTGAAAGCGAGGCAGCTTGGCTCGGCCACGCAGTTCGCCAGATGGGAACTCGGTCCCAGAGGCCGCGTGCTGGGTCGAGTTTTGTATCGACCAATTCAATACGAACCTTCAAATCGATCGCCCGCGAACCTCGCCAAAGGCCAAAGAGAAGTCGGAATTTTGCAATACATTTTCGGTCGATCACCAGATCGCCAGTCGTCTCGATTTCACCATGTAGCGTTGTGTTCGTTAAGATTTTTGTACGAGCGTTTTCAATGGACGAGTAGATGGCTTTCTTCGGCGAGGCGGGGTCGGCCATTGCTACGGCCGGCATTCCACTAAGTCGTCCGCCACGTTTCTTCGCGATCATCAAGCTTCGAAGATATCCGTTTTTGGGATCGACTTGGCATTCGATGAACTCGTTCGCTAACAAGAAATTCGGCGAAGCGAGATTGGGACCGAGACTTCGACTGGTGGACACCGATGGAGTACGGCCGTGCGTTGCATCTCGCAATTGCACGACGCCCATAGGAGGAACGTCGACGACCAAATCGGTATTCCGACCGGCCGGAATCGCTTCATAGATACGATTGTCAGCCGTTTTGGTGAAGGTGCCGGCTAATCCTTGGAGGAAGTAGCGACGAGGTCCCGAGAATGGATTGACCAACAGCCAGCCACTCTGCGATTCGACTGGATCGGATGTTCTCGGCAAGAGTTTGGCGAGCTGTTCGGCAATTTGCGTTCTCAGCGACGTTACGTCGGACTCGATGCCTTGATCCAACGTCGATGAACTGCGTAGATTCGCAAGATCGTGAAAGTCGTCCGATTCGATCAACAGTTGATCGATGCGTGTCGAGCATTTAGCAATGGCATCGCGTTCGCTCTCGCGATTTGGAAGCGTTTGAATAATTCGGGCAGCGATGGTGGCGATGTTTCGCGTGGCTTCGAGAGCAGTATTCCGTCGAAGTTGTGATTGCAGTCGCAGGCAAAGCTTTGAATACTCGGCGTAGGATTCCGGTAAAGGCAACTTGAACTGCGATGCAGTGAATATTTGGTTCGAATAGACATATCCAGTCGTCTCAAAATAGTCTTCGAATGTTTTCCATTCTCCGAATGCATTGGTTCGGCGAGAAGCTCTCGCCAGGTCATCGAAAGCTGCCGAAGTTCGAGAGGGCCAATGGACGCACGTCAGCGTTGGGACTTGATGGTGGTCAAATTGCTTGGCGAGTTCATTGATCGCATTGAAAATCGAGCGGTAAGATGCAGCGTCGAGAACAGCGCTGCCAATCGCATCGAGCGACGTTTTATCGGTACCTTCCCATGCGATCTTGGCTTGCGAGGTAACGGGATAGCTGCCGCTCGAAAAGGCGTGCAATAAGGCGCCGATATATCCCGCCGATCGAAGGTGGGTCGGCATTTCAATCGACATCCCTCCTTCAAATCTCGAGAATACCTTGGGCGGCGAGATTTGAAGCTCTTGATATGCCGCATATCCGCGAATCAAATCACGTTGCAAGGTTCCGAGCGGAAACCACCGATGCTCGCGCTCGCTGAGTAATCCGCCGATGATCCCGATTCGCTTCGACGCGTTTCCAGACGCAAGACATTCCCATGCCTCCTTGTTTGTCGATCGAAGCTGTTCCAAAAGACTCGCCGTCGCCAGGATATTCTGCGGATGATTCGATTGAAGTTGTTCGAGAAGCGATCGTCCGAGTGTGGAAGGGGCGATCAGGGTCAAATCCAAGAGATTTGCTGACTGGGTGAAATATCGATCGCGTTCTTGAGATAATTGGTCAAAGCAAGACTGTAGCCAGCGTTCGCATTCGGCATAATCGTTCGAAAGGTAGGCTTGGGCAGCCGATTTGGCTTGATCGGCCATCAAAACGACATCGATATTGTTGCTGTAGTGAACTTTGCGCGTCAACGCATGCAGCATCAGATATCCCATACCTAACGCGTAAAAATCGTCGACACGGATGGCGTTTTTGGGCGTTCCGGTGAGGTCGAGATCGGGATTGGCTGAACCATCGACCGAGTCTGGACGCGGTAGCTCTTGGGGGATGGAAAGGAAATCGAACTCGATTACAGGCTGGATCAACCTTAGCGTGTCAGTTCGGTTTGCTTGCCCAAAAACGAGCTGGCATCCTTGCATTTCCAGCCGTTCGGACAAGGGTGTATCGATGTTGTCGGAGGCGGAGGCGGGGCAAACAACAAGGCTTTTCTCAACATCCAAAGAGCCTTGATCAGCCCGTTTCCACTCGGGTAGGGCGTTCGTTCGAGCGAGTAAACCTGGGTGCCACAGGGCAGTCCAGCATGCGTGAAACTCCTGACAAGTGAGCTCGTCGAGGTTTTTCGCGATATCGTCGAGGGAATAACAAGGCAATACGGCGATTAAGCGAGGAGCGTCCATGTATCATCCATTATTGGAAATATTCTGGTAAATTTGACATCTTGGTAACCCGGTCGATAACATAGAGAGGGGTGAATTTCTCATCGTTCTCGTCTCAATTTTAGGCGCAGTCCCTGCTCTCCGCAGGCTCGCCAAGGAATCCGCACTGGCGGCATTTATAAAGTATGGCAAAAAAAACGAATTACGTCTGGGGCCTGGAGATAGGCCAGAGCGCTTTAAAAGCATTGCGATGCTATTTGGATGGCGACAAGATTGTGGCCGACATGTTCGACTTTGTAGAATACCCCAAGATTCTTAGTCAACCTGAAGCCGAACCGGAGAAGCTGGTCGCCGACGCTATTCAGCAGTTTATTTCGCGAAATGACTTGCGCGGTGCCAAGGTTGCTGTCAGTGTACCCGGCCAGAGTGGGCTCGCGAAATTTTTTAAGCCACCACCGGTCGAAGTCAAAAAAATCCCCGACATCGTCAAATACGAAGCGAAGCAACAAATTCCGTTCGACCTGAACGACGTGATTTGGGATTTCCAGCAAATGTCAGGGAGCAACATTGAGGATGGCTACGCTTTGGAAAGCGAAGTCGGTTTGTTCGCGATGAAGCGAGAAGCCGTCTATCGGGCATTGAAGCCATTCGATGATGCGCATATCGATGTCGATTTGATCCAACTGGCGCCGGTCGCCGTCTACAACATGATCGCCTACGATCGATTCTCCGAGCAAATGGCGTCGAACGTTTTCGATCCGGACGCGCCGCCGCCATCGACTGTATTGCTTTCGATGGGGACGGATGCGTCAGATTTGGTCGTCACGAACGGATTTCGAATCTGGCAGCGTAGTATTCCGATCGGCGGCAATCATTTTACGCGTCAGTTGGTCAAGGATCTCAAGCTGACGTTTGCAAAAGCAGAACATTTGAAACGAAATGTTATGCAAGCGGACGATCCGAAGCTTGTCTTTCAAGTCATGCGTCCTGTCTTTAACGATCTCGTCACCGAGATACAGCGTTCGATCGGCTTCTTCAAAAGCTTGAATAAGAAGGCCGAGATTGAATCGGTACTGATGCTTGGAAACACCGCCAAACTTCCAGGACTCGTTCCTTTTATGAATAAAAATCTTGGGCTTGAAGTCAAGTCGTTGGACAAGTTCGAAAGATTGACTGGTTCGGAAGTAATTAGCCAGCCAGCCTACAAAGAAAACCAAGCCGGGTTTGGCGTTGTCTATGGACTGTGCCTACAGCTGCTCCAACAGGGGCCCATGCGAACAAACTTGCTGCCGCATGAAATCGTCTTTAGTCGATTGGTCCGAGCCAAGAAACCGTGGGCCATCGGAGCCCTCTCGGCCGTACTATTGGGTTTAGTCGCCAATTTTGCATCGGTCTATGGCTCGTTCAAAAACGTTGCCGTAGAACGATGGGGACCAGCTGAGCAAGACGTTTCCGCTGCGAGCGCAAAGAGCAATGAGCTCACACAAAAAGATGGCGAGAAGAAAAGCAAATTGGTTCTTCTGTCGCGAATCGGTCGAGAACTGAGTTCCAACGGTGATCGCCGCCTGTTGTGGATGGAATTGCTTAAATCGCTTCAAGCGGGTTTGCGGTACGACCCGGCCGATGCCACGAAGACACCGGCGGAGAAACCGTACGACGAACGTCAGGAATTCCATATCACCAAGATCGATTCTACCTTTGTGACCGATCTCAAACTTTGGTTTCAACCGTTGCAGGCAACGTACGTCGAAGGAACTGCGGCACGAGAAGATCTGTTGAAACGACCGAAACCAACCCCGGTCCAAGGGCAACCCGTTCCTCCTCCTCCTCCGACGACTCCAAATGGTCCAGGGTGGGTTATTCAATTGGAAGGCTATCACTACTTCAATGGGCCGAGCAAAGCCGGCGCAGAAGGTGCCGGGCATGTTCGTAAGTACCTGCTGGACTATCTTGAAGTCGGCGAAATAGAGCTTCCTGGACCAAATGACGAACCAACCAAGTATTCTCTGAAAGAGCTGGGCGTTTCGTTTCCGGTGATAGCCAAACAAGTCGTTATGGAACCTAACAATACTATTCCGAACAGAGAATTCGCCAGAGTCGCTTCGAAACAAGCGGCGAGAGGAGGCGGAGACGAGGGAGGTGGTGGCGACATTTCGGGTGCAAACGCTTCGGGCAAAATTACGACTATCCCGGACGAAAATGGAAAGTTGGTTCCCTCGGCCTTCAAGGCCCCGAAATGTAGTTTTGTTGTTGAATTTGCGTGGCAAGAAAAAACCCTATCCGATCGCAAATGGTGGCGAGACCAGCCAACCTACAATCGCTTCGCTATTCCCCTTCCACGCCAAGCCAACTGAACCTACGAATAATCGTTCAGAGAGAATACAAATATGGACCAATTGAAAACCATTTGGGCGAACATCGTTAAGTATCACTTTTGGATATTGATGCCTCTCGTGCTTTTAGCATCATTAGGGGCGTTTTATGTATCGCGAAGCTCACTCGATGAAAAAGTAAAATCGCGAATCTCAAAGCTTGAGAATGATTTCCGTGTCGTTTCAACGCTGAACATACAAGCCCCCAAACATCCGAACACCGCATCCGACAAGAAGATGGATGAAATGCTGACTGCGGTGACCATGAACGTTAAAGAGGCGTGGAGCAAGCAATATGAACGTCAGAAGCCTATTTTGACTTGGAGTTCAAATGTCATTCGCGACCCGGATGTGCTGGTGAAATTGAATTCGTTTCGTCCCATCGAGCAATTCCTAGAGTATCCGCTGAAAACAGAACCGTTAGAAGTTACTTGGCGAGAACAATACAAGTTCTATATCAAAAATGCTTTTCCTGAACTTGCCAAAATTATCGGAGCTCGATGGTCGGCCGAGATAGGCAGCGCTGTTGCCGACTCAGGGGATACTTCTGACGCCAGTTCTGGTGAGTTTGGTGCCGTGACAACGACAGGGTCCGGACCAGCTCCCTTGGTGAACTGGAGCTCGACCTCCCAATCAGCGTTACAAGCGTCCATCGTCCCCTGGTACGGCTTACCGCACCCGAGCACACTTGACATTTGTTATACGCAAGAAGACATCTGGATACTGGAAGGCATTTTACAAGTCATTGCCGCAACCAATGGCAAGGCCAGAGAAAACTTCCAAGCTCCCATCAAAGAAGTCGAGTGGATCAAGATCGGCAAGTCCGCTGGAAGTGATGCTACGACGCAGATGCCCACCGGAGCCGACGACGGTTCTGGAGACTTATCGGGGGGCGGTTTTGCGGCCACTGTGGTCAGCCCTGATCCGGCCGACAATCGCTACGTCGATTCTAATTTCAAGCCCGTACCGGCCGCGAAGTTGCGATCGGCAATGAAAAGCTCGAATCCTGAAGATGCTTTTTTTGCGGTTGCCAAAAGGGTTCCCATTAAATTCCGCGTCAAGATGGATCAAGCCAAACATGCGAAGTTGCTTGCAGAATGCGGAAACGGCAACTTGATGATTGAAGTCAAGCAAGTCCGAATTAATGCAGCAGATGGTGGTGGAGGGATCTCCATTGGCGGCGGTATGGCAGGCGTGCTGGGCGGAGGAATGGGGATGGATGACCCAGGCGGTGGTGCCGATTCTAGCGGCGATAGCGGTATGAGCTTTGGTGCAGGCCCGACTGCATCTCAGGCATCGCAACCCGATCCACCTATCGAAATCTATGGGATCGTCTACCTCTTCAATCCAGTCGACTTCAGCAAGCTGGGATTGGAGAAAGTAACCGAGAATACGACGATGGTGACGACCGCGAATCCGAATGCAGCAGCTTCAACTCCCGCGGCTCCTCCCGTACCAAACGCCGAGCCATCTTCGGCACCAGCACCAGCACCAGTTGCTCCGTCCGAGGTGGTCCCGGGCACTGTTCCGCCGGCCGCAACCGGGCCGGAGTCTTAGTTATCGTTTTCATTTTGATGTCGCTATTCTTTGAACAGCGACTCAACCCAGTAGTTCTCATCTCTCGAAAGTGGAAATAGCGAGTTCAAAATGTTTGGACGAGGTAAGTCATCCGAAAAGCCAGCCTCGACGAAGGCGAAGAAACGTGCGAGTTCGTCATTTCCTTGGAAAGCTTGGCTACTCAATAACATCGAAAAGATTGCGATGGGACTTTTCGTCGCTTTCACAGGTTATCTTGTCTACGACGGGTTGACGGCTGGCAAATACGACAGCTCAAAGTCCCCGGAAGATCTCTCGGTGCAGGCTAGAACAGCCAAATCCGAAATGGAGACGAAAGATCATTGGAACGATATCAAGCTTGAACCCGAACGGGCGATGCCTAATGACTTCGTGAAGCTTGTCGACGGCGCTCGTAGAGACATGGATCCGACCCTGTATATCGTCGATAACATTCCCGAAAAAGTTTCCGGCGTATCCGGCGAAAAGCGAGGCGATCCGGAATTTTTTGCTCCGATTGAGGTCCAGGGAAATTCCTATTTTGGAACGATTGCCGTCTTTAGTCCCAAACCAGCCAAAGCCGATGAACTGCTCAACGCCCCACCTGTCGGAGATGGCAAACGACCACGCAAACCGCCAACACCTGCTACACCTGCGAGAACACTCATTCCGACATTCGATGTCGGATTCCAGCCGAAAGCAGGAACTCCGCCGCCGGCAGCTCCAGCGGTTTCCGGACGTTCGGGCCGTGTCGTCGAAAACAAAGTGGTTCCCAAGCTGACACATTTCAATGTCGTTACCGCTGCCGTCCCTCATCAGATGATCGCCGACAGCTACAAGAAAGTCTTCGCGAGCGCAGCCGATTATCGTCCCGATCGCGACTCACCACAGTACCTCGGCTACGAAGTCCAGCGCGTTGATGTCACCGACAATCCGGAACGCACAATTGACGAAGCTGAATGGAAGGAAGCGACCAGCTGCATGCTGGAGGCTCAGTTGAAAGAAAAGCAAAGTTGGGTCGGCACATGCGAAGAAGTCGCGGTCGCCAAATATGTTGTTGATCATGTTTTGACCATGCCGATTCCGCCGATCCTGATTTCTGATTATCGTCCGTTGGCCTCTCATCCTCTCGTTCCGCGTTTGGATCTGGTCCGAAAAACAACCAGCGGGGGCGACGATGGCCAGCCGATGGATGACAGCTCTCCACCAGAAGATACGACTAGTGGAAACGACGAGAGCTCAGGGGGAATGGTAGTTCCGAACGTTGCCGCAATCGAAGACGCCAAGTACGCACCGAAAATGCTAGAAGCAACGGACTATAAGTTGCTTCGCTTCGTCGATTTCGCGGTCAACCTGAATCGAGTCTATCGATACCGTGTTCGTTTGGCTTTAGAGGATCCGAACTACCCACGTGCAAAAAGCCTTGCTCCCAGAACATCCGACCTGAAAACACAAGTTGGTGATCGCGTGCAAGTTCTCGAAGCGGCCGATGCAGATGCGATCGCCAAACTCGCTCCGGGCAAGAAGCATGAACGCAGCAGCAAACAGTATACTCCGTGGAGCAAAGAAAGTTCGCCTGTCGTAACCCACAAGCCGGTCGAACTCTACAGCAGCAAAGCAGTCGGAAGTTGGACCGTGATGAAGACTCCCAACGGAAAGTCCGAAGTCTCGGTTGAAACAATGCCTCTGAAGGCCGCGATCGTTTACGCGGAGTGGTCACCGGACCTTTCGTTGCTAGTTCCTCACAAAAAGAATGAAGTCGAAAGAGGGACGGTGCTGTCGGGAATCGCATACGTTGGATCGACATCCAATCCTGAGCCAGGTTTGGATGCAATCCATCCTGTCTCAAAGGTCATCAAATGGGTCAAGGATTTCAAATTCAGTAATCCAGTAACGATCGCCGACATCCGCGGAGGGCAACCTTTGGCGGCTGAAAAACGAGGGAAAGACAAAGATCCTCTTCCATCAGGTGGCGAGGTCGTCGCATACGATCCACTCACCGGGGAACTTGTTATCTCGCGAGAATTCGAATCGACTCTTCCGTATCAGATGCTTGGCTTCACCCATGAAAGACCATCCGAAGAAGGAAAATGACGCTTGAAATAGGGTCGGGAGTCGCAAGCTCTGCGCGGGCTTGATTCGCTAGCACCTCTCGCCCTTCGAGCGTTCACGGAGGCTCTGCCTCCAAGACAGTGCGTTCCCAGGCAGAGCCGGCAGAGCCTGGGAACGAGCTGAAGCAGAGGTTACTTGGTGTCATCAAGCTCGCAAAAGCGAACCAGGGTTGGCGAAGTTAAGAGCAACCGATCGGCAAACATGGCTCGATTGGTTTGTATGCCTTGATTGGGTATCGAGCGTTGGATCGCCATGGCCCACATAGGGTTCGAAAGCAGTGGTTCGGATTGCAATTGAACAATCGGAATGGCCGCTTCGAGTTGCCAACCATCATGGCCGGATTCCGACTTGAAGTACCATTCGGGCTGCCAGCCCTGCATGTCCATACATCGTTCGGTTACGTTGCCTGCTTCATCGACTTGGAGTTCGAACCAAGTGAGGTAGTCTCGGTCCGTATCGAAGCGAAAAGTCAAACGCTCGGGCAATGATTGCGATCGATTGCTAAGACTCTGCGTTCCCCCGTTACACTTCACGGCAATAAATAGAAACTCACCATCGTGAATCATTTGTACGTCGCACGTTGACTTCGGATCGTCCATCCAAACGCTTTCGAGCCTCATTGCTATACTACCTTGCCAAGCGAGGTCATCTAGACGACCATCCAGTTTCGGACGTCCCTCGGTTCTTCGAATAGAGTACTGAAGAATATCCGATTTACCGATCACTGACGCCATGTGAGCTTTGTCTTCGGTCATCCGGCTGCTTGCACATATCTCTTGAATCCCAACGGCTTGCCACCCCACGAGTCCTTGGCTACTTGCCAAACGCCGAAAGGGTGACGGTAGTAACGCCGAGTTGGAGGGTTGGTTGTTTAGTTGCTTTCGCTGAAACGCTGCCTCTGTTACCAAATATCGTGGATCCCATTGAAGTGTTGGGAAGCGTATCGGAACACTCGCTTGAACTCGCTGATATTCTTCGCTGGGAGAAATCGTGTTGATTGTTTGCTTTGATGTATGGCTCGCGGTCTTTATATTTTGGGCAAATGGACTTGAGATGGCAGCTGTCTGGACGACCGTTCGCGTTGATTCTTCGACGCTCGACGGTGATACGGAGGACTGAGCCCGAAAGTGACGGACTTCATTGCTGCCGAGGAATTGCATTTGCTGAAGGCTGGCAAGTTCTGCGGCGCCTGATCGAGGCGCCTCCGCAATGAGCAAGTCGAGGCAGACTCGCCATCGATTCCAATAGCCTCGATGACGGTATCCTTGGGCAAGTTGCCATAGCGAATCGATGCGTTGCTCGTTCGGAGTCGATCTCAAAAAACTCTTCAACGACGCTTGCCATCGCACGTCATTCGAAAGATCAGGACCCTTCATCGTTAGCATTCGTGCGACCAGGGAAGCTTGCTGGCTGCCAGCGAGCATGGTTTGCACGTTTGCTTGACGCGATCGTAGCTGTGGCCGTTTTGTTTCAACCGAGTCGCCAATTTCGACCAACAGAGAATCTTTACCGGATTTTACTGCGAGCCCATAAACCGTGTTGTAGTCAGCGTACTGCATCGACTCGAGCAATTGGAAGCCGTCTTCGCCTGTTTCGAGATAGCTTTCGATCGTTGGCACGATAGGCGAAAGCAATTCGGATAAGAGTTTCCCGGTCGACTTGATCGCGGTCGTCGGTGCAAAGCTGACTTCGGAACGACGTTTCAAGAGTGATTGAGAAGCATTCGAACTAACGATGGTCCTCGCAAGAATGCGTTTGCTATTCCATGCGTGCTCCGGGATGCCCGCTGCCTCGGAAAAGCATTTAAACGATGATTCGCTCGCGAGTTTTCGAGCCAACTTCACGGCATCCGTAGACGCAGTGAGCAAAGGATCCTCTTGTTTTTTTTCGTCGCACACGATCGTATCCGGGCGGGCCATACGAATCCAAAGCGCTAGCTTGCTGGTTACCATCGATGGTGCATTCGCATCGTTGGCATACGCAGCGATTTCAAACGCTCGACGTCCTTGCGGAAGGTTGCCAACAGGGAATTGGGAGCTGATTTGTAACATCGATATTCCCAGTGGGTTTGCGAGCCCAGTAACACGATCATGGCGATCGCAAATCGCTTCCGCTTTCTCGTAGACACGCTGATCATGAATGACCATCGCGGCGGCTTGGCGTCGAGTCTCGTGGGTCATATACGCCAACGCATCCCATGCCACGTGTTCCACCGTTGTTGCGATATTGAATAGTGCAACTCGAGAGCCCGATGAATGGATCGACCACCACCCTTGGCCGCTGTTTCGTGTCCCCTGGATGTTTGAAAGCGTCCCGCCTGCCACGAGGCAATCTTGTTTCGAAACGCAAATGCAATGCATCGGCAATGTCGTCGAAAGTGATTGGACCTCCCATTCTTTGCCGCGATTCGGACTGTGCCAAACGACGTTTCCTGGGACTCCCACCAACCAAATATGGTCGTCTTTTAGCGTCAAACCGTGGATGCTGATGAGTCGATGATCGCGAGCGTTTCCTGGCAGCGGACGCTCCATCCAATTTCGTCCGTCTGCACTCCAATAGACCTGGCCGCATTCACCTGCCAACCACCACCCCGTTTCGTTGATCGCCGCCGCCAACAAGGGCTTCGTCGGGTCGCCGCCGATTGAGAGCAACTCTGGTGGAGCGGTACCGGAAAGATAGAAGACGCGACTCAATCGGTCGATGACGACACCGCGCTGAGCATCGTACCAAGCGCAACTCTGTAAGTGCGATGCGGGCAGCTCGCGAGGGTTCCATGTCGAGCCACCATCGTGGCTTTCGATCAGGCCGGTTTGCAGTGTTGGTGACCAATCCCCCCAAACAATAAGATGGCCACCGCCGAACGACCGAATCCCCTTCAGTCGAGGTAGCTCTGGAACACCTATCGATCTCCAATTCTGGCCGCCATCTTGAGTTATCAGAACTGTGCCAACGCTGCGATGCGAATAGGAAAGGATGCTTCCCCCGACAGCCCACCCAAGTTTATCGTTATCGAATACAACGCCTTCTAGATCAACAGTCGTATCGCTATCTTGCTCGGTCCATGTTCGGCCGCCGTTGTCCGTTGCCAAGATTAGTCCACGGTCTCCAACCATCCATATTCGATCGGCCGATGGCGCGGCACAGGCTCGCAGGGTTGCATCGCTTGCATTCGTCGCAGGCATGGCTCTATCGTTGGACTGTGACCAAAGTCGGCTCTCAAAAACGCTCCACGGATAGATAGCAAAGAAGCACGTCGCAAGGACGATTCTTAGCGCTAGCGAGGGAGTGGGGAGCATGTTGATTCCGTTCTGTATTCGAAGCGCAAGACCGCTTCGTGGCAGAGGATAGCATTGGTGAATATCGCTGCCCAGAGAAAACGGGCAAGACACGGCCTATGAGCAAAGTGCGAGTAAGGGGCAGTCTGAGGGCAGTTTCATAGTCGAGGATGTTTTTCCCGATCAAGCGGTCGCAAAGTCCGATAGTTCCGGAATCAAGTACTTTGTCCGGCTTTTTCAATGATCGCTATTGTGGAATCTGTAAACTATGAGTCTTCCCTTGCATACTGCGATTCGAAACGTCGTGTTATTCGGGTCGGTCTACTGCCTTACGATGTCCATTACGATGGGTGCTGCTCCAACCAATGTGGTTATTCCGGGAAGCGGTGAACAACTGATGCAAGTTGGTGATGATTTCGAAGACCAGAATTGGGGCTTCGTCACCAACGCCCCAAAGAGCAGCGAAGACATTGATGAGAAACAAAGAATGCCGCTCGGAAAGTCGACCAATGGACGTTGGTACGAAGGCGCGAAGCGGGGCTACCCAGATGTGATGCAATGGGTTCCTACGCCCAACGGCGGTTTGCCTGGCAGCCGCGGATCACTCCTTCTCAAGTCCCTCAATACGGGGATTCCTGGCAAACGATCCCATGAAATGCATCAAGATGACTTTATCGCCAATGTTCAGTACCGCACAGGTGGACCGATTCCTGTTTCACAATCCCCCAATGCGACAACTCGCGTCTATCTTCCCCCGATGGCCGAATGGGAAAATCGAAATGGACCTCATTTCGCATTTCGTGCGGCAGTCGAGACAACGATCAAGGAGAAAAGCAAATTCATTCTCGCTGCGCCTCGTGACAAGGAAGAGATCTACTGGCCTGGCTTGTTTATCCTCCGAGAAACAAAGCGGGTCGGCGGAAAAACTGTCGATCAAGTCTTCTTTAGGATTCGCGCGGATCGCAACGGAGGCGACTTCAGGGGACCGAATATCGACGTTCTCGGTTGGTGGACGCTTGGGCTTTCTGTCACGCCTGATGGGGTTTTCCATTACTTTGCCAAGCCGGGAGTCGAAGAGCTTACAAAAGACGATTACCTAGCCTCGGCGCTCCCTTACGGTTATCGCTGTGAATCCTTTCGAACATTCTTCTATAATACGGTCAATATGGACGATGGCCACTCGTGGAGTACTGCGTTCATTATCGATGACCCCAAAGTCTATGTCGCCGACCCGCCTCGCATGGCACGCCGTTAGTAGATGTGTCAGAAGACAATCACTACAACTTGAAACTGAGACGAATCTATGCCTAACGTTCTCGCCGTTGTCGCACACCCAGACGATATCGAATTTGTGATGGCCGGTACTCTGTTGAGGTTGGCTAGGCTTGGTTGGCAGGTCCACTACATGAACATTGCCAATGGCTGCCTCGGTTCGATGGTCACGCCGCGCGACGAGACGGCGCGGATTCGCCTTGCTGAAGCCATCGAAGCCGCCCACTTGATCCCTGCCAAACATTATCCTCCGATCTGCGACGACATGGAGATTCTCTACACACCCGAGAATTTCGCGAAAGTGACCGCCGTCGTACGGCAAGCAGGCCCATCGATCGTTTTGACTCATTCCCCCGTCGATTACATGGAAGATCATGAAATTGCCTGCCGGCTCACGGTCTCGGCGACATTCGCCAAGGGTATGCCGAACCTCATCAGTACGCCTGCCATACCGCCACACTCCGGTGAAGTGGCGGTCTACCATGCTTCCCCCCACGGCAATTGCACTCCGCTGCAAGAAAAAATCGAACCTCACATTTACGTCGATACTTCGGACCTTCTCGCAAAGAAGCAGGCCTTGCTAGCATGCCACAGGAGCCAACAGTCATGGCTGGACACAACTCAAAAAATGTCGTCGTATTTGCAAACCATGGTCGAGATGGACAGGCATCGAGGTACCCTCTCCGGACGTTACGAATACGCAGAATCATTTCGACAAAGGCTCCATTTTGGGTTTTCTGGCGCGGTTTTTGACCCGCTTTGTGAGGCTTTGGGCGAGCATGCCTACCGCGTCGTAGATCGGGCTTCGTAGCCTGACGATCTCTCAAACCATGGAAAGCCTCAGAAAAACCAGCGAAGTATGTACGCCGGTAAGCCATTGAGAATTCTGATTGCTACTTGCCTAAGTGTCCCGTTATCGGTTATGCTACGGGACTTCCGTCAGTCCGCGAGCACGTGTCGTTACGTCCCGGTAGGCGGGTTTTTCAAAACCAATACCGATTCGTAACACCTTTTTTGGGAGGAACACGTGGGAGTCAAGAAAACCGGACGAGGTAGACGCAAGATTGGCCGCAAAAAGCGACGGATGCGAGCTCGCATTCGCCATCGCAAGAAATAGGTTTGATGTATGGACCGTTCCGGGGTAATCGTTCCAGAAGAGCTAGCAAGCTTTACTTGGGAACGATGTCCCGACTGGGATGGTCGAAAGGTCTTCAGACTTTCAGGCAATCATCGTCGATGGATCCTCTGGGAAGGGGCCGTCGATCTTTTCAATGCGCTCGATTCATTCTCGCAGGTATCCGCCCAGGGCTGGCATCAGGTTTCGCTGGACGGCCAGACGGGCAGTCTTTCGGAATTCAATTTCGCTTTGTCCGCTTCCGCGGATGCACGTCGACTTGTGTGGCTTAGCATCGAATTGCGATCGATGCAGTCCGTCGATCATCTCGTCGATCGCTTTGGGCTTCCCCCTCGAGAGGTTCAGCGAGACTGGTTAGTGCAGCTGAAAAGCTTGTCGGCATTCGAAGGTCGGTTGTCGAATCTGTTGAGCCATTTCCTCGTTTCACCGAATGGTCAACTTTTTTCGCTCGCTTGCATTGACGCGATGGTCTGTCAGGCGGCTCTCAACCACGACAGTTACTATCCGCTCGACGATTCGCTTCCGGTTCCCGATGCAACTTGGTTCCAAGACGCGTGCAAGGCGGATTTAACTACAAGCCGGCGCATGAACGAGTTTCTAAAAAGTGATTTACCATCGCCTGGAACAACGCCACCGTCGGTAACCGAACTTGCAATAACGCCAAGTAGCATCCTTTCGAAACGATTGCTTCCTCGTTCCAGTCAAAGCAGCGACGCGACCAACAAATGTCGATCTCAAAAACACCTTTGGTTTTCGATGGCAGCTATCGGGGTCGTCTTCGTCGGTGCGTTCACAGCGATAATGAGCCGCCCGCCGAAGCAAATCACGAAGAGCACTAGCGTAACACCACCGCCAATCACCGCGATTCAACGTGAACTGAATTCACCCGTTGAGGAAGACCCAGAAGTGCCATTGGAACTTGCGAGTGATGTACAAACTCTTCCCGACAACACACTCGATCAACAAGCATCCAGTTCTCTTGAAACGCTGATCGGCGGTATCGCTGGTGGTAAATCGCCAATGAAGATCGAACCGATCTCGTTCGAGTCGGTTGCGGAGGCATTGAATACGACAAACGACGAGGCCATCGTTCAAGCGTCCCTTGCAGAGTCTACGTCGGAAAATTCATTTGATCTTTCGCAGGCGACTAAGCCATTCCCTGAAACGCTCGACGCTGTTCCTGAACCTTCTGAAGACTCCATGGAAAAAGCAACCACTTCGGAGGGCAACGCAGTTGACAAGTTATCCACTGAGAATCCATCGGAGTCTGGTTTCGTCGCTCAAACGTTTCCTATCAAACAACCGCAATCAAAATCGACGATTCGTGTGCCATTCAAGCCGATCGATAAGCAGGCTGTTTGTCGAGTCAAACTCAAGATGGGCGACAACGTTCTCTTGAAACCGGAGGACTCCGTGGAGCTTGTCGGACGCCAAGATACGGCATGGACGATTGCGCTGACCGACGACAGTTTCAACCTCAAAGTCTACCTTCGATCGATTCCGGCGAAGTCATGGTACGTCGCGACTGCTGTTCGATTGAGCGTGGGTTTGAATACCGAATTTCCAATCGGCAAGGACGACGCAACGCGAGTCTGCATCAGGCTACAAAATCATCTGAATTGGCTCGACCAAAACCGATTGATAGGCGAATCGATGCGAAGCAATCGGAAGACCCGTTCGATGGCGATCGCAGGCCTGGAACAGATCGAGACGCAGACAAAATCAACGGAGAAATCGCTGAAGAATTGGCTTGCCATTGAAAAGCTGGTGCTTGCATTCTACCAAGACAATGCCATCGAATTGGAGCTAGCATCCTCCAGCGACAAGCTTCCAGTAGAGTAGTGCTTGATCCAACTTTAAGTTTCGGGTTTCAATTCGTAGCCGATGTCGTAAGACTTCGGAGGAAGCGCAGTAAACATTGCCTTTCGAGCTTCGTCCGAATTCAGACGAATTCGGCTACCTACCCTAAAATCAAAGT
>JANPLJ010000348.1:0-5892 GCA_031426475.1 Pirellulaceae bacterium
AGCTGCTGCCCGGCGGCATATCCAGCAAGGCGTTGGCATCCGCCAAGGAGCGAAGGCGATGCGAGGCTTGGGGACCAGCGAAACTTGGCTTGCTTCTACCGCTCTTCAGTCGGGATGGCAAACTCCTCAATTCGATGATAGCACTTGGAAGAACGCTCGGTTGCTCAATAACGCTGCGTCGATTCCAGTTCCGATGCAGACCGTGGCTACGAAGACTCGGCTGAGCGACACCGCATCGCAGGGAGACCGCGTCGATACACCATCGCCGTCACCTTCACCTTCACCGTCACCGTCCAGTCTACCGCCTGTCGTCGCAAAGCCACCGGAACGCTTTACGACGATACCAGGGTTCGTAGTCGACGAAGTGCTCAATTCCGAAGCAACAGGATCGTTGGTCGCAATGGCGTTCAACGAGTTTGGTCATATCGTTGCTGCACGCGAAGCAGGCCCCCTTCTGTTGATCTATGACGCAGATAAAGATGGAAAACCGGAACGAGTTCGCACCTATAGCGATCGAGTCACGAATATCCAGGGAATTTTGCCGCTCAATGGCGACGTGTTTGTAACAGGCGATGGAGAAAAGGGGAGTGGGCTCTACCGCTTGGTTGATCAGAACCGCGATGGAACACTGGAACAAGCGACGCTGATCGTCCGGTTTCAGGGAATCCAAGGTGAGCACGGAGCGCATCAAATCGTTCTGGGGCCCGATGGGATGCTCTACGTCATCGTCGGAAACCATGTACAGGTCGATGGCAAACTGGATCCTACTAGTCCCTATCGAAACAGTTACGAAGGGGACCTCGTTCAACCGCGTCAAGAGGATCCGAGCGGGCACGCTCAAGGTATCAAGTCACCTGGAGGGACACTTATTCGCGTTGATCTCTCTGGCGACAAAGTTCAAGTCGTGGCCGGTGGTTTTCGAAACGCATATGACCTTGCCTTTCATCCCATGGGAACGCTGTTCGTACACGATAGCGACATGGAAGCGGACATTGGAACGACTTGGCATCGGTCCACTTCTCTTTTTCAGATCGTTGAAAGTGGCGAATACGGTTGGCGAAGTGGTTGGGCCAATCAACCTGAACACTATCTGGACCGATTACCATCGCTGCTCAGCACAGGACGATCATCGCCGACCGGAGCGATCGTCTACAACCATAACGTTTATCCGAAGGAATATCATCAAACGCTCTTTCTGGCAGATTGGTCCGAGGGACGTATCATGTGTGTCGACGCCCGGTCTGGCGTAAGCAAGCCCTTGGGAAAACCGGAGACATTCGTTTCCGGCAGACCGATGAATATTACCGACCTGGATATCGCACCCGACGGATGCATCTACTTTTGCACGGGAGGTCGTGGCACCGGTGGCGGAATCTACCGTATACGATGGACAGGCGATGTGCCAAAGGAACAGACCGCGTTAGGGGAAGGGATCGCGAAAGCGATTCGGCAGCCTCAGATGTATTCTGCTTGGGGACGACAAGCAGTAGCGATGCTCAAACGCGAAATGGGCGACGAATGGGACGAACAGGTTGCCGGAGTCGCTTATAGCCCTGACAACCCCGCTCGTTATCGTGTCAGAGCCCTCGACCTGATGCAGTTGCTTGGACCAGTACCGACAGTTGACCTGCTGGTTGATCTGTCGCGATCGCCAAACGAAATGCTGCGAGTAAAAACGGCGAGCCTACTCTCATTGCACCGAACCGATGAGACCGCGATGAAGCGACTCGCCGAGATGATCACTGATACTAGTCCATTGGTGATTCAAGCGGCGGCGGAAGGGCTGGTTCGGATGGATGCGAACTGCAAGCCTAACGACTTGACATCACTTCTTGAGTCTCCCAACCGTGTCTTGGCTTTCCTGGGAAATCGCCTGCTGCAACGTCAGACGCGAGAAGTCCGTCAAACCATGCTTCATCAACCCGAAAGACCCCGGCTCACGATTCAAGCAGCGATGGCATCGATGATCGCCTTGCCGAATCGAGAAACTGCTTTGCAAGTTATCCCTGAATTGAATCGGGTTGCCGATGGATACACGTCAGACCTCGATTTCATCGACTTGCTTCGGACCTATGAATTGACGCTCCATTTGGGCAAACTCAAGCCTGCAGATTGTCCTCAATTGGCAAAATGGGTGGTTGGCGAGTTCCCGGCCGGTGAACCAAAAATTAACCGTTTGTTGATTCGACTCGCAACCTTCATGAATGCTGAAGAGATTATCGAACCTGGCCTCGAGTACTTAAAATCGAACCTCTCGATGACCGAACGCGTCGACACGGCGCTTCATCTACGAATGATATCCCACGCTTGGACAGCGGAGCAACGAACCGACTTACTCAAGTTCTTCGAGACTGCCCAGCAACTCGAGGCCGGAAGCAGCTACTCGCTGTACGTGATGAACGCGACTCGTGAATTTGCGCAAGACATCACGAAAGATGAAGCCATCGCTTGGGTAATGCGAGGAAAAGCGGCGCCGAACGCGGCCTTGGCAGCGTTGCCAATGCTCCCCGAGTCACTTCCCGAATCTTTGTTTGGGAAACTCTGCGAGATCGATCGCGATATCGATGACGGTGGGTTTGAATCGGATACCTACAAGCGACTCAAGACGGGAATCACTGCCATCCTGGCGCGAAGCGGCGATGAAGCGTCGATGAAGTATTTGCGACAAGTTTGGCGTCGAAGCCCGGACCGCCGACCGACAGTAGCGCTTGCGTTGGCAGAAAACTTGGAAGGCGAGAATTGGGACTACGTTGTGCGTTCGTTAAACGTCATCGAACCCTTCGCCATCAGTGACGTTCTCGCCCGACTTGCTCAAACACCTGTCGCCACCGAAGATGCGATCGCGATTCGGCAAGTGATCTTGCAAGGCTTGAAGCTTGCTCGCAATGAGCAGAATCCAGCCTCCGCGATAGGCCTGCTCGAACACTGGACAGGTTTAAATATGCATGAAAATGGTACTGACTTGCTTGCCCAGTTGACCGGTTGGCAAGATTGGTACCGAGGAAAGTACCCGTCACAACCAGACCCCGTCTTGCCGGAAGACCAAACAACGCCGAACTGGTCACAGGACTTCATCGAGCAATTTCTTGATGGTGATTCAGGGCGAGCCGGTTCGCCGGCAGCCGGGATGGTCGCGTACAATAAGGCTCAGTGCGCATCGTGTCATCGCTTTAAAGAAACCGGAGTCGCTTTGGGACCCGATTTAACAAGTCTTGCAAAGCGGTTTTCCAAGCAAGAAGCCATCGAATCGATCCTTTTTCCGTCCCACTTTATAAGCGATCAATACGCCAGCAAAAAAATCATGACTCGCGACGGACTGGTGGTCTCCGGGATCGTTACAGAACAGAAAAACGGACTGCTAGTGCGGACGGCTGACCTGCAACAAGTAAAGGTTGCCAGCGAAGATATCGAAGAAGTTGTGCCTTCAAAGCAGTCGCTCATGCCAAGCGGTTTGTTGGACAATCTAACCCCCATCGAGATTCGCGACCTCCTTTGTTACCTTGGCTACGTAGCTCCGATCACTCAACTAGCCGAACCAACGTCGACGAACACGTTCCGGCGATAGGCCAAGCCAACCATCCGGCAATGCTTTAAAATCATTGGTACGGACTTATTCCTTATTCGCATTACGCGATCGATATGGGAGATGGAACGGTCATCCAATTGGCCAGCGATCCCGAACATGCAAAGACGGCTACTCCCGATCTTAAGACAATGTGCGTTCGCCAATCGAGTATGGCTGTTCACGAATCACGGGAGAGTCTAGCGCGAACCGCAATGCACACGCTGGCGCTCGTTTCCAGCCGAATCGGCAGCGTCCGTTCTGCAAGTGTGATGGATGGTTCAGCGGCGTTCACCGCCAATGCGAGACTGGCGATTCCTGCGATCGCTGGCGAGATCACGGAACAGGTCGCAAAGTGCTCGCTCAAACGTTTGAATGCGGCACCCCATGTGGTTGAGCAGGGCGGAATGATGGCCAGTTACGGAACAGTCGCGGTTGTCGGCCTTTTCTTCGGAGGAGCAGCAGGTTCCATGTCAGCGATCGCCGCTCATTCATGGGCTCGTGCTGCGTCGCGTACAACAGGTTCATCGTAGACCGCCCGGTGGTCCCGCGACTCCGCTCGGTGGTCCCCCGACTCCGCTCGCGGGACAGTCGATCGTCAGCCGGCGGAGCCGCTGACCCACGCTTTTCCGAGCATTCGTTCACGAGTTGCTTAGCAGTTCGCGGACGACGCTTCCTTGGCTCAGCACGAGCGGTCGTTGAATCGGTGTGATCAGCTCTTTTGAAAAATCAATATCCAGGCAATCGAGTAACGTTGCATGAAGATCTTGAACTGTCACGGGACTCGCGACATCGTCCAAACGTTTTTTTGGATCGTCGGTCGGTTTCGAGGCGGTGGAACCATGGACATAGCCACGGCGCAGAGGTCCCCCTGCCAGCAGCATACTGAAGCCGTGTTGCCAATGATCACGTCCTGCGGTCACATTGATCGACGGCGTCCTCCCGAACTCGCCTCCGCAAATGACCAATGTCGAGTCGAGGAGCTCTCGAGCCTGGAGTTCCTGTAGCAAAGCTGACAACGCTTCATCCAACACTGCACAGCGTTTGCTCTGCGTCTCGTGATTATTCGCATGGGAATCCCAGCCGTTCAGTTCGACTTCCACGCACCGCACACCCCGCTCTATCAATCGCACCGCCGATAAACAGCCGCGTCCGAAAGGCGAGTCGCCAAATTGATCTTGCATCGAATGCGATTCCAGCGAAACATCGAACGCCGATACTTGATCGCTGTTCATCATTTCAAGAGCCTTCGCCGTCGCAGTCTCATGCTGCGTCTTCCTCGCGTCGAGGTTTTCAAAACGTCCGCGTGCAAACTCGCGCTCGACGATATTTTTTAAACCATCCATGCGAATCTTCGTCCGCTCCTCACCAGTTGGGCTTCGAAGATTCGGCAATCGATTCTTCGGGTCGCCAATTTGAAACGCATCGTACTGTCCACCCATATATCCTCCTCGGGCTGGCCATTGACCGCTGAGAATCGAAACATGGCGAGGGATTTCCAGATTGTCGTTGGACTGATGGCAGAGAACGGCACCGATCGAAGGATGAACAATGGTCGGGTCAGGCCGCCAACCTGTTTTGAGTTGATAGGTCGCGCGTTCATGATCGCCTTCTTTGCTGACAAGCGACCGAACCAAGGTCGTCATATGCAGTCGCTCCGCGACTCGCGGAAGGGTATTCGCGATCTCGATGTTGGGAATCGAAGTTGAGATCGCTCGAACGTCACCGCCGATTTTCGTTCCCGGATGAGGATCAAATGTATCCAACTGGCTCGGGCCCCCCTGCATCCATAACACAATGATCGATCGCGCTTTCTCCGATCTTTTGCCACGCGAATCTTCCCTTGATGATTCGCTCGCTCGCGAAAGAGACTCGGCAATCGCCGTCAAGCCTATCCCACCGAGACTCCGCGAGGTGCTTGCGAGCCATTGTCGCCGTTGCATTCGATGCCACGAAGCGCATTCGGATGCATCGCCATCAGATGGAAAGTTTGTTGCATTCATCGCTTAATGGTTCCAGAGAAATTCCGTCGAGTTCATAAGGATCCAGAATAGATCGCCGATGGCTTTTGATCGCGAATTGTTTTTCTTGCCTCGCAAAGTCTCTTCGAATGCCTCGCGCTCGATTTCTGTCGGAAGCCGACTCAGCGTGGATAAGTACGCCGCCTCGATCGCTTGAACATCGTTTGCCGCCAAGATCGCGATTTGTGAACTTGCATTGGTCACCGGGTTCTCGTCCACTTGCTCACGAAGAAATTTACCATTCATGACCAGCAAGCGTTGAGGCAATGTAACATTCTGTGAAATGAATTCGTCCTCACCTCGATCACC
>JANPLJ010000349.1:0-2606 GCA_031426475.1 Pirellulaceae bacterium
CAATCGGGTTTCTTGCATTGAAATTGCGCGTTCCAGAAATATCGAGATCACTGCTGAACGGAGGCTATTCTGCTGAAGCGAATAGTCTCTAATATGGGTAACTTTATCATTTCATTGTCGTTCAAAGAACTAGCCCATGCGTCGAGGAATTGCGGTTGCCCCTGGTATTGCTATCGGAACGGCTTACTGTATTCACGAGGTTTTCGTCAATCCAGACCGTCCGCACATCAAACCTAACGAGATCGGCAGCGAACTCGATATCTTCGAATCGGCTCGGCAAAAGTCGATCGATGAAGTCCGCGGTCTCCAGGCCAAAGTCTTGCGACAAATCGGAAAGTCAGCAGCGGCCATCTTCGCAGTCCAAGAGTCCATTCTCAACGATGCTTCGTTTGTTCATCGCGTTCGCCAAAGCATTAGCGATGATTTGTGTACATCACAAGCCGCTCTTGCTCGGTTGGTCGACCACTATCAAAGCGTCTTGAATCGCAGCTCTGAGGCGCTGTTTCAAGATCGGTTGGCGGATATCCGCGATATCGTAATGCGATTGTCGAGCCACCTTAGCGAAGCCTTGCATGAAGAATCGGGAGCGTTGCAAGGATCTGTCATCGTCATTGCCAACGAACTCCTGCCAAGTCAGGCGATCATGTTAGGCGATCGAGCCATCCACGGAATAGTGAACCAGACGGGTGGTCAAACAAGCCACGCCGCGATTATTGCTCGCAGTCGAGGCATTCCGGCGGTCAGCGGTGTCAGCAATATCTTAAAGGCAGTCCACACGGGTGATCTGGTCATCGTGGATGGTAGCCAAGGGCATGTCATCGTCAACCCTGGTCCTGAGACCTTAGCGGCCTATCGCAAGCTCCAGCGGGAGTACTTCGATCTACGAGATCAGCTAGCGGACAACCGCGATCGCCCCTCGATGACCGCCTGTCGCGTACCGCTTCAATTGTTGGCAAACATCAATGGCTTAGCCGATACGAAGACTGCTTGCGACCAAGGTGCGGATGGAGTCGGACTATATCGAACCGAGTACCTGTATTTAGCGTCGAGCGATGTTCCGAGTGAAGAAGCGCAGTTTGAAAATTATCGATCGGTCATCGCTGCGGCTCCGAACAAACGCGTCACGATACGAACCTTGGATATCGGCGGTGACAAATCCGTCCCATTCTTGAGTCGAGGAGGCGCGGAATCGAATCCGTTCATGGGCTTGCGTTCGATTCGTCTGTCGTTCGAACATCCCGATCTATTTTTGTCGCAGATCCGAGCGATCTACCGTGCGGCATCACCGCGATGTTCGCCAGGTAGTGAAGTCAATATCCTCTTTCCCATGGTCGCATCTTTTGAAGAGTTGAGAAAATTACGCGGCTTCTGTCGTAAAGCGGCGGAAAGCCTGAAGAGTGATCGAAAGGCATTCGGACAACCCAAGTTCGGGATGATGATCGAAGTGCCTGCGGCTGCCTTGATGATCGACCAACTCTTGGGCGCAGTCGACTACGTTTCCATCGGTTCGAACGATTTGATTCAGTACTTGATGGCTGCGGATCGCGATAACCCGAAAGTAAGTCCATTGTGCGAACCGCTGTCGCCGGCTGTCTTGAGAATTCTCGAAAGCGTAATTCGGACAAGTCAGCTTGCGCATCGACATGTTACTCTGTGCGGCGAAATGGCGTCGCAACCGGCAGCTTTTACCTTGCTTTTGGGGATGGGCTTGCGTCGCTTTAGTATGAGCCCGGCGTACATCCCATCCATCAAAGAGCTCGCTTCTCAGCTTTCGATCGAACAAGCGCAATCCATTTTAAAGCGAGCCCTCCGCGAAAGAGAAACGCGAAAGATCGTGCGGATGGTAAACGAGCAGTTGTATGAAATCGTTCCCAAGCTCGGTCCGTTGTTGAATCGTGACGGCTGAGCAAAACAAGGGCCTGAAGCGTAAACGAAGAAAGGTTAGTTTCCGTTGATTCGTTGACCAATGGTGACAACTTTGACATTTCTCACTGATTTTATTGCGCTTCGATCGTCAAAAACTCGTCGCTTACGCTTCCGGCTTTTGTTTAGACTAGGCGATTGTTAGAATTTATCGCTTGATATGAACACTCATTTGCAATCCAAGCCAAATCCTTTTTCGACGCGTTTTGTGCGTCCAGGCGCGATTGTCTATCGGCGTCATGATGGTGGATCTCTCGGTGAATTGCTAGATGAGTTTTTTGACCGCTACCATGGACGAGCTTCCATTATTGGGCCACATGGCACTGGCAAGTCGACATTGATCGCGAGTCTTGTAGGACTTCTTGCCGAACGAATGCGAGTCTTCGCGTTTCGGTTTTCAACAACCGATCGAAACTTCGCATCGATATGGAACGATCGCCAGCAATGGGGACCGGATTGCATTGTTATCGTCGACGGCTATGAACAAATGCCGGTTTGGTCGCGGTGGGGACTGGATGTTGTGGTCCGAAGTACTAAGGCGAACCTCTTGGTTACGGCCCATCGAGCGTTTCGTACTTTGCCGGTGTTATGGCGAACGGCCATCGATGAAGAACTCGCGAGCCAACTTCGCGATAACTTGCTTGCTTCGCATCCAGAGCTACTCATGATGGCAGATGTCGAAC
>JANPLJ010000350.1:0-1427 GCA_031426475.1 Pirellulaceae bacterium
CTTTAAGACTCGCTGAGCATCGACAATTCAACACCACCTCCGGCGTGAAGCCCTCATTTTGCACATCGTAGGCTCCCATCGCGGGGTGATCTCGATAGCGTGTCGCAAGCTCGCGCAGAAATCGGCCAGCAAGGTCGCGAGATTCCGGATGATCGAGACACAAGCCGTGTCGTCCGCCAGTCGAGGAACTGCCATCCATGATCGCTTCCACGCTCCGGTCATCGGATGTCACATGCAGCAAATGCGGGCATTGTGCAAAAGACCATGCCGGCGCGCTTTCGATCACCTCGCCCACGACGACCTTTATTCCGTACTGAGCCGCGAGATCGAATTGTCGGTCGTAGTCTGCCCAATCAAACTCCCCTGGAGCAATCTCGATCGACGACCAAGGGAACCAGTGCCGAAACGTGTTCATTCCATCCGTGGCGGCTCGCGAGTAGTCTCGCTCCCATTCCTCGGCTGGCGGACCAGACTTTCGGAAATAAACTGCTCCGCTCGGGATGGTTGCAAGCTTCTTAAAAAGTTTATCTCCAGCCGGCTTCTCTATCTCAAACACAGCGCTGCCGTCCTTCGCAAAAACGGTCGTTGGATCCGCGGCTGTAACCTCTGAACTTGGCTGCTCTTGCGCGAATAAACCGTCGTTTGTTGCAGTCATACCGACACTCAAAGCAGCGCATACACTAGGCAAGAGCTTTCGTAACAAAAATGAATTCCTTTCGAAAAGTCGGTTCTATCAAAAATCCACGCGAAATCCCGTATCAGTAAACTGCTGCTTAAGTAAACTGTGGCAGACTGGTAGACTGACTCGACGCAAATGTGTTTACATCGAGTCCGTGCTGGCGTAGCATGGCGACATAGAGATTGCAAAGTGGCTGATTATTCTTTGAATCATAGGCAAGATATTGGCCATGCCGAAACCCACCTCCGGCGAGAATGATTGGCAAATTCGTAGTGTCATGGCTGGAAGCGTTTCCGAGATTTGAACCGTAGAGAACGGATGTGCTATCCAGAAGAGATGTTCCACCCTCTCGGACTGATTTCAATTTAGCTAAGAAACCTGAAAGCAATTTCATTTGCTCCAACTCGATGAGATGCAGTTGCTTAAGTTTTTCCGGATCTTTACCGTGATGTGAAAGGTTGTGCCAACCCTCCTTAACACCCGGTAATGGTGGCACACTTTGTTGACCTTGAATTCGAAAAGTGATAATTCGCGTTGAGTCATTCTCAAGGGCTAGATGCATCAAGTCGAACATCAATCGCGTCTGGCCGGAAAAGTCCGCAACACCAGGGATATCGGCTGGTGGGTCAGTACGAACGTCCGGTTTGGGTCGGATTGCCCACTGTTGCGATTGATGTAGTCTTTGCTCGACTTCGCGAACGCTTGTAAAGTATTCGTCGAGTCGCTCGCCATCGCGTGCACTTACTCG
>JANPLJ010000351.1:0-2733 GCA_031426475.1 Pirellulaceae bacterium
GTGAGCGCTCGCAAGGAGATTGCGGCCGGCCGTATGGATGCAATATCGCACTCAGCGGATCCTATGATCTTGATTGCAAAGGCGTTGGAAGCCGAATACCGCCGGCTGGATGAAATCAATAACGAAACCGAAGAGCTCGAACGACAGGCCTATGGCAAAATTAGCCAGGCGCAGTTCATTGTCCAGGGCGATTCGGTTTATCCAGATGCTACGTTTACTTTGCGACTGGCGTATGGAACCGTCAAAGGCTACGAACTGGATGGCCAGAAGGTCGCGCACCAGACCACATTGGGTGGTGCGTTTGAGCACGCCAAGTTGCATGGCCACAAGGAACCATGGATTCTCCCACAAAGCTGGCAAGCGGCAAAGGGTAAACTAAATGGCGATACGCCATTCAATTTCGTTTGTACGGCTGACATCATCGGAGGCAATAGTGGAAGTCCGGTCGTGAATCGCGCGGGAGCTTTAGTCGGAATCATCTTTGACGGTAATATCCAGAGCCTCACCGCTGATTTCTACTACACTGACCGCGTGTCGCGAGCCGTCGCCGTTCACATCGCGGGTGTCTTAGAGGCTTTGCGAAAGATATACAATGCCCCTGAGCTAGCCGATCAACTCGGGAAGTAACTTGTCGCGATCGCTAGATCGTGGCGAGTTGCTCGGGCGTTGGAATGTAGCCAAATTCGTCAGAATTCGGTGGGTTCTTAGAATACTACGCGGTATGCGATTCGTCCGAAGTCTTACGACTTCGGCTACGTCTGGCGGCCTCGAATATGCAAGGATCGCTAGGCACTCGAATGGAGCTAAGCTCCATACTTGCCCAGACGTCCTGCATTGGCCATCGCCAGTGTCATCAGGTGCTTGGCTTCGAAATGTCCAAGGCCACCGGTGATACACGAAGTCTCGCTAAAGGTTTTGTGAGGGTCGGGTCGGCAGCAATTCGAGACGAGCAACGTCGGGACAGGATGCCACGAATGGCTTTGCAAGTAGCTTGGTGTGCTGTGGTCACCGGTAACGATCAACACGGTTGGCTCGAGCGACGCAATGTGTGGCACGATGGCATCAAGCTCTTCAATGCGTCGTACTTTCTCGGTAAAATTGCCGTCTTCACCGGTGCTATCGGTGTATTTGAAGTGGATAAAGAAGAAATCATAGTCATCCCACGATGTTTTCATCTGATCGATTTGCTCAGCCAGCGTGGTTGCCTTGCCGATCACATCCATTCCGACCAATCGTGCCAAACCCTTGTACATTGGGTAGACGGCGATGGCAGCGGCTTGTAATCCATAAACCTCTTTATAGCTTGGTAGAGTAGGTTTGCTTGCAAACCCGCGCATCGTATGGAAATTGGCTTTGGGATGACCGGCAAGAATTTTGCGAGCTTGAGCGAGAAATTCTTTTGCGATGGTCGCAGTCTTTTGGCTCGCAGGATCGTGCCCAACGGGATCCAAGGGTGCAACCCCTGTCTGTTGCGGGTCGGTATCTGCGACATGACCGCCCAGACCCGGGCCACGAAAGACAACCACGAATCGATGCTCTTTCACGGGCTCCACAAAGATCTCAATCCCGGGGATCTTGATTTGGCGAAGGGAGATCGCAAGCGGTGCGCTTTCTTCGCTGCTGATGCGTCCAGCACGACGATCCGAAATCTTTCCGGCTGCATCTAAAGTGCAAAAATTGCAACGAATCGCGACGTCTCCGTCCTTGAGTTCAAAACCGATTCCTGTGGCCTCTAAAGCTCCACGTCCAATCATATATTTGAGTGGATCGTAGCCGAACAAGCCCAAGTGCCCTGGTCCGCTGCCTGGCGCGATGCCTGGCAAAACAGGAATGCTAGCCCCTTGGACGCCGCGGGTCGCGATCGCATCCAAATTCGGAGTTCTCGCGGTTTCGAGCTCGGTAAGCCCACCTGGCTGCATCGGCAAGCCGCCCAACCCATCCGCCACCAACATGACTATCTTGCTATCGTTCGCTTGCTTCAGGTCTCGGATCAGGTCGTGGACATCCATACAATCGTACTCGGGCGCGAGGTTCGAAGAAATTTTTGATCTGCCATCCAAATGCTAACTCATATTCGTACCACAATCGGAAAATATGGAAAGCCGCCATCAAGGCAGTCGAAATCACCGAGCATCTTCCGGTGGCCAATAGGGTAACGTCGCCATATATCGACTTACTTCGACCAACAACGGGTCAATGGTCTGCGTTTGTACCAAGTGGGGTGGCGACCAGTCGATCCAGCAATAACCGATATGCTCGGTCGGCTGGATCTCTCGATCCGTTCGCAGCCAACCAAGGTAGATCGTCAATTCCTTGAGCTTGGCCTTCTTTGACTCGTTGACGGTATACTGCTGCCGGTAGAGGAAATTCGGGTCAGTCCAAAGCTCGTTCGGTTTGATCCCGGTTTCTTCCCAAAGTTCGCGAACGGCAGCTTGGGCAACCGTTTCGCCTGGATCCAAGTGCCCTTTGGGCAAATCCCAGCGATTTGCGTGCTGCATCAGCAGAAACTGAATCGGCCGTCCCAGGCGAAATACGAGATAGCCACTCGAAAAGAGTTCAGGTTCCATCGACGACCTTGTCGGTGTTTCTATGATATGGTTCTAGAAAGTTGAATTATGAAGATATACACAAAAACCGGTGATGCGGGAACAACGGGTCTGTTTGGGGGGCCGCGAGTTTCGAAGGATGACGCAAGAATTTGCGCTTATGGCTCGATCGACGAGCTAAACGCGG
>JANPLJ010000352.1:0-3251 GCA_031426475.1 Pirellulaceae bacterium
GCGTCGACTTATCGATGCTTCGGTTTTTTGGGGGGCAGCCGAAAAAATTAGAAACGACGAAAAACACTCGATGAGCAATAGGAATTTCAGGCTCTGCCTCCGAGACATTGGGTACCCAGGCCAGAGCCTGGAAACGAGCGAGTCGTTACTGATAATCAGCGAGGACTGTCGCTATTTACTCTTCTTGCCCGCAACTCTTTTGGCAGCCTTCGGATTCTCAAAAAGCGGCGCGACGTTTTTCGTGTTCCATTCACGATAAGCCGCGTCCAAACGCGACAGAACGGCCGTTTCGGTCTTCGCGAGATCGGTTGCTTCGCCGATATCACGACTTAAATCATAGAGTTCTGGTGGTTGATCGCGGCTACCGACAAGCTTCCAATTCGCTTCGCGGACCGCCCAGGTCGCTCCGCCACCTGTTCGCCAAAACAGTTGATCGTGTGGCGCTTTCGTGTTCTCTCCCGACAAATGCGGAATAAGATTGACGCCTTCTAATCGATGCTCCTTCGGAACGGTTGCCCCCGACAGTGCAACCGCCGTTGCAAAGACGTCTAGACTAACAACGGGTTCTACGTAACGAGCATCGCGAGGTAGTTTCTTGGGCCATGACACGAGGAATGGTACGCGTATCCCGCCTTCATAGACCGCGCCTTTTCCAGCTCTCAACGGTGTGTTGTTGCACTTCGAAACAGTAATCGGCCCGCCGTTGTCGCTGAAGAAGAAGACAAGTGTGTTATCCCGTTGGCCAGTCGCAACCAACGTGTCGACCACGACTCCAACTGCGTCGTCCAGTCCCACAATCAACGCCGCGAGGTCGCGACGTTCTTTGTTCTCGATATGCTTAACACGTTCCTGCAACGCGGGTGTGGATTGGAGTGGTGTATGCGGGGCGTTGAAGGCTAGATACAAAAACCAAGGCTTATCTCGCGGTTGCTTGATGAAATCGGAGGCTTCGCTTCCAAAGACCGTCGTGATGTAATCCTTCAGCGGTTCAGGTTGCCCGTTTCGATTCATTGGGATCTGGTATTCCGGGCCTCCCTTTAAACCGTCCAGGTAGACGTGTCCGCCTCCTAATGCTCCGTAGTAGTGATCGAAACCGCGTCGATTGGGGTGGAATGATGGATGAGCTCCCAGATGCCATTTACCGACACAACCGGTCGCGTAGCCCGAGGACTTCAACACCATTGGCAAAGTTGTCTCGGAAAGCGAGAGCCCTGCGGTCGTGCTTTCTGGAAGCCAAGCTGGATTGTTCTCATGGCCGAAACGTTGTTGGTATCGTCCGGTAAGCAGGCCTGCTCGAGTTGGACTGCAAAAAGGATGAGTTACATATCCGCTGGCACAGACTACGCTTTGCTTTGCCAAAGCATCCAAATGAGGCGTGGCGATATCCGTACATCCCTGGAACCCAAGATCTGCAAAGCCAAGGTCGTCCACTACAACTACGAGAATATTGGGGCGATCATCTGCGTACACCGCGATTGCAAGACTGCTCAAAATGCATCCAATGAAAGATGCTCGAAGGATATTTCTCGAAAAACGCAAAAGGGCACCTCGAACCGATAGAATGTGAATCCAGGATATAAAAAATAGAGTTCTTGAGGAACTTGAGTGGCTCGCGTCTCGCGACATTAGGAAGCCAAATACTCGGGGACAGTTTAAGGAACGAATTCAAGTGAATAGGCGGCGTGCGCCAACAATGGACCAAATCGATCTTCGAAGTCCAATGCATTCGCGATCGCGTCCCCCGATGCGAAGTACATTTCTTCGTCGTCATTCTCTTGAGTTTCCAACCCGAATTGAGTCGCAAGCGTCGTTCGACGCGACAACTGAAATTGTTTTTGCGTTGCGACGTCCAATTCTTCACTAGTTCGCTAGGTCGCCAAATAGAGGTGTCGACAGGTAGCGTTCTCCGAGACTGCACATGATCGTGACGATACGTTTTCCCGCGAATTCGGGACGGGCCGCGACTTGGGCGGCAGCCCACATGTTCGCTCCGCTGCTGATTCCCGCCATGATACCTTCTTCTTTGGCAAGTCGACGGCCCCACTCGAAGGCAGTTTCGTCGTCGACCTGGATGACGTCGTCGACCAGCGAAGTATCGAGGTTTTTGGGGACGAAGCCCGCCCCGATCCCTTGGATTCGGTGTTTACCAGGTTGTCCGCCGCTAATTACCGGCGAATGTTTCGGTTCGACGGCGATCGCTTTGAAGTTGGGATTGAGCTTCTTGATATATCGAGCGACTCCCGTAAGGGTGCCCCCTGTACCAACGCCGGCGACAATCGCGTCAATCTTACCTGCCGCATCAGCCCAAATTTCGGGGCCGGTAGTTCTTTCATGAACTGCCGGGTTCGAAGGGTTTTCGAACTGCTGAGGCATCCAGCCAGAGGCATCTTGGGAGACCATTTCTCCCGCTTTGGCGATCGCTCCCCGCATCCCTTCGCCCGCTGGGGTGAGGACGAGGTTGGCTCCCAGAGCTCGGAGCAGTGCCCGACGCTCAACCGACATCGATTCTGGCATTGTCAAAGTCAGCCGATAACCTTTAGCGGCTGCGACAAACGCCAGGGCGATCCCCGTATTTCCGCTGGTGGGCTCGATAATATGCGTTTCTCGCGTCAGACGCCCAGACTTTTCCGCATCCTCGATCATGGCCATTCCGATACGGTCTTTGACGCTATTGAGCGGATTAAAGAATTCGCACTTCGCAAAGACCGTCGCGTGACCAGCCGGAATCAACCGATTGATGCGGATCATGGGAGTGTTGGCTACCGTTTGAATGACGTTGTCGTACGCTTTATTGTGGGGCATAGTGAATGATTTTGCGAAAATAAAGGGGGTCCAGAAAGCCTTTTCTGATATGATGTAAATGATACCAAAAGTCGCCCATGCTCGAAACGCGGGAGCGAAAGCAAATAGCCAGTTAATTCGCTTTCAAATTTTTTAAGGGAATTTCCGAAACCTTTTTGACGTCTATGGGTTTACTCGAAGCCCCAATTTTTCCCGGCATGAGCGATCGCTCACGTGGGGGGGTCTTTTTTAGCTGGCTTGTCATAACGAGTTCAATTCGGAGTTTTCTATGTCGAATTTGCCGACTGTTTTTCTCGTCGATCCCGATTCGAGATTCACTGAATCATGTCGGAAACTGCTTGAGCCGCACGACGTTTTGGTACTTACTTTCGATTCCCCCCAAGATTTCCTCATTCATTCATCTCTCACGAAGCTCGGTTGCATTGTCACGGAGCTTCAGTTCCCCTACG
>JANPLJ010000353.1:0-5397 GCA_031426475.1 Pirellulaceae bacterium
GAGCAACTTCAGCCAGAGAAAACGACTGGTCAGCATCCATCCGATGGCCAACGATACCACGGTAGCGATCGTGCCCGCGACGAAGCCAGACAACCCCAGCCCCAGCCCAGGGTTGGAAATCGATCGACTGAAAGTGTTTTCGATGATCGGAATCAAAAACTTCGAGGTCGGGACAGCAAAGTAGAAGCCGACTATGGATCCCAGCAGCATGCTGAACATCTTCCAAGCACCACTTCGATATCCCATACCCGCCCCAAGGGCGATCGGAAGCATCGACATGGCTCCGAGCTTGTCACCGAGGAAGTAAAGCACCCCGGCAGCGCTTACGAGGGCGATCAGCACCAACCACAGGAAAGTAGCGGAGCTCGATGATTGCGGTTGATGTGTCGCATTGTCGTTCGAACAAGCCATACCAGTTCTTCCAAAGTTTTAGCGGATCTAACCAGATAATCGATACAAACGAACATTTTTCGCCGACCGATCCTATCGAACTCTACGTCAAAAAAGGCAGTCTTGCCGGTGGCGAAAGCGAGTTTTCGGTCATCGCGCCCTGCGTCCAAACCGTTTGAGCCGTATAATGCCAACCTTGGAGCCAATAAATGATGGATAAGAAGATGTTGCCCGGCCTGCTACAGACAATTGCTTTGGCGATAGCTTTCGGTACGTTCCAAGGAGTCGAAGCTGGACAGAACGTCATCGTCGTCCTCGATGACTCTGGGTCGATGCGACAGCAAATGAGAACCGACGACGGTCGTATTTCTCGCATCCAGGCAGCAAAGAACGCCTTATCTAAAGTGATCCAGGGATTACCCGATGATGCCCAACTCGGAATCCTGCTGCTCAATAACAGTGGGCGGGGCAATACGTGGCTGATGCCACTTGGGCCTCTCTCCGCGACTGCGGCGTTGCCTAGGATCGCTCAGATTCGCGCTGACGGAGGGACACCTTTAGGAAGTCAGATGAAGATCGCAGCGGACGCGTTGCTTGATCTTCGGCAGAAACAGATCTACGGTGACTATCGTCTGCTAGTGATCACCGATGGCGAGGCAACGGACGCGAATCTTTTGGAAGCGTATTTGCCGGATATTCTGTCGCGAGGGCTCTCCTTGGACGTCATCGGCGTCGATATGGCCGCCAATCATTCGTTAGCGGGTCGTGCTCATTCGTACCGGCGAGCCGACGACGCTCGCAGTTTTGAAAAGGCCCTCGCCGACGTTTTTGCGGAATCGAGCAATCAAAGCGACGACCAAGGAACGAGCGATTTTGAGCTCATCGCTGGATTGCCGGACGAGCTCGCCAAGCAAGCGTTAGCAGCGTTCTCTGTTCCCCGAAACAACAATATAGCCTTTTACAACGCCCCAACCGTATCGCCAAACAGTCCGGCGAACACTCCAACCAGCAATGCTCCGTCGGCAGTCACGCCGAATCAACCCGCAACGTCGGTGATCGATAGCGTCGTTGGATTCCTATCAGCACTTCCCTGTCTTTTATCGATCATTATTTTGTTTGTATTGATGGTCTCACTCACGCAAAAAAAGAAACGTAAATAATTGGAACATGGTTGAAAGCGATCACTCGTGACGAAGGCAAAAATTGTATTAGCGGCTCTCGTATGGCTGGTTATCTTGGCTATCGGGGTCAGTTTTTGGAAACTGGTGCTCGAACCCAAGCAACAACAGAGCACCAAGCAGCAAAAGCAGGCTCAAGAAAAAGAGTCGCTCGATAAGACTCAAGGGACCAGCAAGTACACACAAGATGTCGCGGTCGGCCTCGACTCGTTCTCGGGCTATGCGATCTTTCGAAGCGAAGCTTTCCAAGCCCAGCTGGCAGAGCGAGGAACGCGAATTCGATTGATTGATGACAATGCCAACTATGCCGCACGCGCTGAGGCGTTGGAAAAGGGCGAGCTTCAGATGGCGTTGTTCCCGGCGGACGCGCTGATCAAGATTTCCGCCAAACAGAATAGCCTACCGTCCACCATCATCGCCATTATCGATGAAACTCGAGGCGCAGATGCCATGGTCGCGTACCGTTCAAAGTATCCGAATATCGACTCACTGAACCAGCCAGATACGCAGTTTGTGTTGCTCGCCGATTCTCCGAGCGAGACACTGGCGCGAGTCGTCATGCACGATTTCGATTTGAAACGACTGGGGAAAAATCCGTTTTTGAATGTTGACAGTCCGGAGCAAATTCTTGAACGTTATCGAAAAGCGACGCCTGCATCGAAAGAAGTCTTTATTGCGTGGGAACCTTATGTGAGTCAACTCTTGACGAACGACCAGCTACACGTTTTGGTCGACTCGTCACGGTTCACTGGCTATATCGTCGATTGTCTGGTTGTTAGCCGGGATTATCTCCTGAAGAATCAAGCGACCGTTGAAGCGTTTCTCGAATGCTATTTCCGAGCTCTTTTTTCGCATCACGACAAAGCATCCTTGATTCAATTGGTTTTCGACGACGCCAAGAAGACGAAGCTCGCATTGACGAAAGAACAAGCCTTACGCTTGGTCGAAGGCATTCAATGGAAGAATACGCAAGAGAACTTCGCGCACTTCGGGCTTCGTGCCGGAACGGTTGTGCACGTGGAAGATATGCTCAGTCGAATTACCAATGTTCTTGTTTCGACAGCTGCGATCGATCAGGACCCGACGAACGGTCAGTTTAATCGGTTGTTTTTCGATCGACCGCTGGCAAGTTTGCAAACGCGAAACTTCCATCCGGGTCTTCAGAGCGAACAGGTTCGCGAGCAAGCTGGGTTGGTTGCGCTGTCGGAAGAACAATGGAAGTCGCTGGTTCCGGTCGGAACGTTGAGCGTCCCCGAGTTGGTCTTTGCACGCGGCTCCGCGACACTGACCGAGCAGAGCCGGAGCGTTTTGAACGAACTCGCCGAAAAACTGAAGTCATGGCCGCAATACTACCTTCATGTTCGCGGGAGCGCGTCGAACAAGGGGGATCCGGATGCCAATCGGGCGTTGGCGACCAAGCGCGCCACCACGGTGGTCGAATACTTGTTATCGTTAGGAATGCAAAGCGAAAGGATACGATCGATCGAAGGTGGCCCCAGCGGTGAAACACGGGTTTCTTTCGAAGTAGTCCAACTACCCTATTGATGACACAAACTGATTTTGATGGACGCCATCCGCAAGAAAGTCATGAGCGAGTTGTTTCTCGCCCCGTCGGTCGTTTTGCCGATCGTGGCTGGAGCTTCGGCTTGGCTCGTTTCTTGGGGACTCGGCGGCGTGACGATGCTGACGGTGGGGGGGATGGTTGGCGTTTTAGCCGGCGTTGGATGGATGGCGACGCGGATTATTTTTCAATTGGACGCGATCACCGAAAGAACCATGCGATTTGCGGAAGAGAAAGCCAGACAGAAGGAAGAGGAACGAATCGACAAATTGGTCGAAAAGCTGGGTAAACTACAAGACCATCGGGCGATCGATTACTTGACGATCCTTCGAGAAAGCCGAAAAGAATTCGTCGAAATGGCTAGTCAACCCGGGATGCAAGCGCGAGGACTGCAGGTTGTTGGACAAGTTCACCAATTATTTTGGGCTGCTATCGAACAATTGGAACAGTCCTATAAACTGTCAGAATTGGCGGGACGTCTCCAGAGCGGAGAACGCAAGGAACTCGCCACTCGCAACGAGCAAAATTTAACCGAGATCAAAGCGACCGCTGATCGACTCACGCTGGCTGTCGAACAATTTCGGCGGCTGAGTTTGCGAGAGCAAAACGGAGAACTCAATGAACTACGGGAAGAACTAGACGAATCGCTCAAAGTTGCACATCGAACAGAAGAGCGAATGCGCGAGATTGAAAAAGATATTGGTTACGATCGTCATTTACGAGAATAGAAATCTAGGAGCTGTAAAACATGTTTAAGGCCATCGGGCGCTATTTCCGAGCCCTCGGGTATCTTCTTACGGGAAGAGTCGGCAAAGCTACGGAGACACTCAATAGCAATCCGGCTGTTATCTCCGCGAACTACGATCGAATCATCGAAGAAAAGCGTAAACGGCTCAATCAATATAAGGATGCCGTCAGCGCTATGATCGCGCAAGAGGAATCGAAGAAAGAGAAATTGCGAGCCGTCACCGAAGACATTACGAAACTTGAGAAACTCAAAGCGGGTGCGGCTGGCAAGGCGAAGTCGCTCGTTGAAAAATATTCCGGCGATCCGACCGCTGTGAAGAATGATCCTGATTACATCAAGTGCCAAGCCGCATTCAAAGACTTTTCGAACACGCTCGCCGAGAAGACAAAGCGGGCGCAGGAACTCGATGAAGACCTCAAAGCCCTCGTCAACAACGTGACTGGACATAAGAACCAGATTACGTCGTTGATGCGAGAGCTCGACAAGATCAAAGAAGAAAAGCATGATGCGGTGGCCGACGTTTTGTCTGCGACAGAAGAAAAGCAGATCGCCGATATGGTCACAGGCATCTCGAACGACAAGACCAGCGAAGAGCTACGCGATTTGCGCGAAGTACGCAATAAGGCTGCGGCGAACGCCAAGATTTCTCGCGAGTTGGCTGGAATGGACGCGAAGCGCGCCGAGAACGAGTTCCTGGAGTATGCTCAGGCTACCGAAACGGATGACGAGTTCGACCAGTTGATCGGTTTGGCAGGAAAGAAAGAGTCCACCTCGACGACCGCTCCCGACGTGAAAGTCCCGGAAGCATAACGCATCATTCGACCGAAGATTGTGGTTTGGAACCGTAGCCGAAGTCGTCAGACTTCGGACGCACCTCCAGAGACATCGCGTTTCGCGCTTCATCCGAATTCTTACGAATATCGGCTACCAGATAAAATATCGGCTACCAGAATAAAGAGAAAATATGAAACGAACTTTACTTACCATTGCACTGGTTCTTGGAATGATCGGGGGCTGCAATTCGAAATCGCAGACTTCGTCGACGAAGCCGCTGGGACAGTTTTCGCTTGCCTGGAGCGAATATCCTTCGTGGAGCGTTTTTGGAGTTGCCGGCGAGCTCGGCTTGATCGATAAGGACGCTGGAAAGCTTGGCGAATTCGAAAAGAAATGGAACGTCGACATCGTTTTGAAGCAAGCCGACTACGATCCTTGCATCCAGCTTTACGGTGCCGGAACCGTTGACGCGGTCTGTATCACAAATATGGATGTGCTCGGTCCAGCTGACAAGCGTCCCAGCGTCGCGATATTGCCTACGTCGACATCGAAAGGCGCCGATGCTTGTATCGCGGTGGGTGGCATTGAGAGTATCGAAGGCCTGAAAGGCGTAACGACCTACGGATTGGAACGGACGGTTTCGCAATATTGTTTCGAGCGGTGCTTGGAGCAAAAGGGTCTGAAAGTCGCTGATTATCCATTCTCGAATATGGATCCCGCGGTCGCGGCTCAAGCGATTCAAGCTG
>JANPLJ010000354.1:0-2586 GCA_031426475.1 Pirellulaceae bacterium
CACGCTTTGCGGATCACTCATTATCTATCCCCCTAGCATCGAGCTCAAAATTGCAGTCGGTTCTCGAATTTGGCACGAGGCCGAAATTCTGGGCTGGTTTGATTGACGAGTACCATTGCCTCGTCTTCTAACGGGGCATCGCTAGTCAAGTTCTGCTGCGAAAAGACAATCGACTCGCGGAGTTGTTTGTTAATCGGTCGATGGAATTGTCTCAACCGTTTTCAAGCACCCATTGAACGGCGGCTCTGGTCAGTTCTCCTGCGGATTTGATCGCAAGCTTGCGTTTGATATTCTCGCGATGCGTATCGATCGTATGCGTGCTGATAAAGAGTTTGTCGGCGATGACGCTACTACTCAATCCTTCGCCAATCATCCTGAAAATATCGAGTTCTCGCGTCGTGAGGCGATCGATGGGAGTTTTGGTTTCGTCCTCGCGCCCGAGAGCTTGATCGACTAGCCGTTGAGTGATTTGCGGACTAACATACCTTTTGCCGGCAATCACGGTGCGGATCGCTTCAAGTACTTTATCGTTCGATTCTTGTTTGTTTAGGTATCCCGAAGCACCGGCTCGCAAGGCGCGTTCCGCGTAGAGCGATTCTTGATAGCCAGAAACGACGAGCATTTTCACGGACGGGTACTCGCATTTGACGCGTTTGATCACATCGATCCCATTGCCGTCCTTGAGCGAAATGTCGACGAGCATCAAATCGGGCTGGGTCTTCTCAACCATGGCAAGAGCTTCATCCTCGGTAGCCGCCTCGCCGCACACAGTCAGGTCGCGCTGTGACGAGATTCGCATGGCTAAGCCTTCGCGGACCATTGGGTGATCGTCGACAATGAGAATCTTTGCGATCGTCGTTCGACTAGTCACGATGGAGAGTCTCTCGAGGAACAATACATTGCACCAGCATTCCGCCTTTCGCTTGACGTGAGATGCGCATGGATCCGCCAATCATTCCAGCCCGATAATTCATGATCTCCAATCCGAACCCGCGATGCTTGCCCTGGGTGTCCTTTCGCATTGACGATATTGAATCGAATCCGATGCCATTGTCACTCACTTCCAATACAATTGCGTCATCCATTTGCATCAGAGAGATCCGAATTTGGTTCGCTCGACTGTGCCGCATGGCGTTATTGACTGCTTCCTGTGCGATTCGATAGAGATGCGTGGCTGTCGCATTGTCGACCACTCTAATCGGAGTCGAGCAAACGAAGCTGCACTGGATATTCTGCTGAGCATCTGTCGTCGAGGCAAGTTGCTCCAGCGCGGATCGTAGCCCCTCAGGTTCGACCTGGACCGGCATGATCCCGTGCGAGAGTTGCTGGACGTGACGATTGGCCTCCGATAGTCCCTGCGAAAGCCTGCTCGCGGTCTGTCGAAGCTGTATCAGCTGGGCGTCCTCGAGTGTCCAGACGGCTTCGCCTTGGATCGATTTCTCTGGTAGTTCGTTCAGCTGTGAAGCCAGCGTACCAGCGAAAAGCGCCAGGGCCGTCAGTTCTTGTCCAGTGCCGTCGTGTAGGTCTTGACCAATACGCCGCTGCTCCTCCACCGCGACTTCCAAAACTTGCTTTTGAAGCCCCTTTCGAATCGAGATATCGTGGATGATCCCAGTGAACAAGCCTAAGTGGTCGACACGACTCACAGCCAAATCGATCGGGAACGTGGAACCATCCTTCCGAATCGCGACCAATTCTCTGCCGATGCCGATGATATGCGGTTCACCCGTCTGTAAGTAGCGTGCAATATAGCCGTCGTGTTGGTCGCGATAGGGCGATGGCATCAGCATGCTTACATTCTTCCCGATCATTTCATCCGTTGAATAGCCGAACATCCTCTCAGTCGCTAAATTCACAGACTGCATGGTTCCGCTCTGGTCGATCGTCACGATCGCATCGGCCGCCGTATTCAGGATTGCTCGCAACTGCTGTTCATTTTCACGAAGCGCCTTCTCCGCCTGCTTTCGTACGGTAATATCTTGTCCGGTGCAAAGGATGCCAAGCAGCTCTCCATTAGCACTTGTCAGCGGAGCATCAAACCATTCGATTTCGCGCTCGTGGCCCTCTTTGGTCACAATGCAATTGACTTCACCCCGCGTTCGTTCGCCCAGGATCGACCTTTCGAAAACTTGGCGAATCCGATCTCGATCGCGTTCCGGGAGAAAGACGTCGAACCAACTTCGGCCCCGTACCTCATTCAAACGCCAGCCTGACAAATCCTCAAGATACCGATTGAACCGCAAAATATCGCCATGTGTGTCCAACGCAAGGACGATTGTCTGGGCCGTTTCAATAATCGTTTCATTCAGCTGATGCTCCTGTTGCAACGCTTGTTCGGCTCGCTTGCGATCTGTGATCGAGTGATGTGCGACGACGACTCCTCCGTCGACACCCAGCGTCGGAGTAACGCTGAGCAAAAACCATCGCTCCTCTTGGGTAGAGTGACAAGGGTACTCCAAGGTAAAATGGGCTTGTCGAAGCGACAGTACATCTTGGAGGCCGTGCATCGCTTGGGCCGCTAACTCATCGCCATCGTCGGCCGAACGCTTGCAAACATCGAGATAGTTTGCGCCGACCCCAACCCTG
>JANPLJ010000355.1:0-2150 GCA_031426475.1 Pirellulaceae bacterium
AACAACTGACGATGGGACATGCGTTGGTCATGGGCAGAAAGACGTTTGAATCGATTGGGCGTGTTCTACCCGGTCGCACGTCGATCGTGCTTTCTCGTTCCGGAACCTTTTCTCATCCTGGCGTCCAAGTCTTTTCCAACATCGAACAAGCGATTGCAAGTCTGCCAACGGATGTTCATCCCTTTATTGTGGGCGGAAGCGAAATCTACCGTCAAACTCTCGATAACGTCGATCGAATCATGCTAACTCGCGTTCTAGCCGACATACCCGGCGACGCCAAGCTTGAGCCTTGGGATCGAGATGGCTGGCAGTTGACTCAGCAACTGCACGTCCCCGCCGGACCAAACGATGAATACCCCACCATTTTCGAAACGTGGGAACGGACCTCAACGTAGCCGAAGTCGTCAGACTTTGGACGCGGCGCTGAACGCATCGTGTTTCAAGCCTCATCCGAATTCTGACGAATTCGGCTTCCCAAAGTTGAAAGGTGAATGACACGCTTTTGAACTACGTCCACGATTCCACGACACCGCTCAAGATGGTGTGGTGCACGCCGCGAGGATCTTGAATGATCAATGCACCCCGATCATCGATACCACAACAGGTTCCTTGAATTCGTTTATCGGATGTTTGGATTTCGACCCATCGACCGGTTAAGAGACAATAGTCTTGCCATAACCGCGAAAGAAAATCGCTATTCGCTTGCCAAAGTGCGAGTGTTTCGCAGAGCCGTTGCACAATCGCTATCAATATCGATTCCATCGACAGCGAGATACTGGCGGCCGATGTGCATTCGCGGTGAAGGCTTGTCGCTCTCGATCGAATGGTTTCCGGAGCGCTGTCCATATCGACCAAGACATTGATTCCAGCTCCGATAATCCAAACGGGATCAGCGGCACCGACGATACTTTCGATGAGGACCCCGGCAAGCTTTCTTCGGTCTACGTAAACATCGTTGGGCCACTTTACTTTGATCGTATCGCGGTTAACCAAAATACTCTGCAACGCGCTTGCAATCGAAACCCCAACGACCAACGGCAACTGGCTCATTCTCGATTGAAACTCGCTCAACTCGCTTTGTGCCGATCGGTCAGGTCGCCAGGCGATTGAAAACATCAAACATCCATCTGGAGACCACCAAGCGTTCTTGCCTCGTCCTCGTCCGGAAGTCTGTCGATCGGCCACGACGAGACGAGGTAAACTAGACGAGGCTTGATCCACCAGCATACGTTTTAGCAAACTGTTGGTCGAATCGATCTCGTGTAACCAGTCGACGTGGACAAGCCAACCATCCGATTGGAGTTGCGAAATCGCAGCCGAACGTCGAAGTTCTGATACTTCGTTCACGATGCGATCGATTTCCAGTTTTGGATGAGAACACTCAAGACGATAATCGCCAATCCGATCGCCGCGAGAGCGAGGACCGCTTGCCAAGAACGCGGCGGCGATTCAGTTCCGGCAGTCAATCGTTTGCTGAGTAACGATTGTCCGACGTCAATGGTCTCATCGGCACCGACATCCAAACGACAAGTATCCGATGGGGGCTTCGAATCCTTGTCGTCGACAAGCTCCCACTTTCGTTTCCCGGTCATCTCTTTGGCCTGTGGGCTATCGAGCAGCTCGAACATGATCCCTTGGACATGCCGTGCGTTAAAGGGGCGTTCGTCTGGTGACTTCTGCAACAACTGATGAATTGTCTCGTCCATCAGCACCGGAACTTCGTATGCTAAATCTCGCACGCGAGGAGCAGGGCTTCGCAAATGTTGTTCAAACAATTGTGCAAAGTTGGTGCCTTGAAATGGCGGACGACCAACAAGCATTTCGAACATTACGCAACCCAGCGCATAAAGATCTGTCTTGCCACTGATTTGCGCATCGGCGGTAATTTGTTCGGGCGACATATACGCATGTGTTCCTACCGTCAGACCCTGGTCGGTGATATCGTTTGATTGCATATCGCGAGCAATTCCAAAGTCACCGAGCTTAACATGCCCCTCGCGCGTCAGAAACAAATTCGCGGGCTTCAGATCCCGATGGATGATTCCGTGGTTGTGTGCATACTGCAATGCCGAGCAGACTTGTTTCGAAATCGTAGCGACTTCGGTCCACGGCAGCGTGTTGAATCGAAGCAGGAGATCTTTCACTGTTCC
>JANPLJ010000356.1:0-7643 GCA_031426475.1 Pirellulaceae bacterium
AGTTTAAGACCTTCCTGCGTAAAGTCTTCTTGGAGTTCATGCAGCTTTTCCATCACCGTATGATCGACAAATTTCGTTCCTGAAAGATCGACAGTTACATTCGAATGTTGAACGAAACCCAAGTGTTCGATCTGTCGACGAAATGGAATCCAGTTAGAAAAGACTGCGGAATGACTAGCAAAAACTACGCACGTACCATCGTCGCGAATCTCGACGTCGAGGAACGGCCTGAAAAGAGACGTAATAGGAACTCCGTTGGCGGTATGCACGACGAGCTTCGCAATAATTCCCAACAATATTCCGACAAGCAAATCGGTGGCTAAGACCATGAGCATCGTAAAGACAAAGATAAACAACTGCTCTCGACCCGTGCGATAGACCTTGAGGAATTCGTTTGGAGAAGCTAAACGGAAACCTGTAAAGATCAACATTGCGGCAAGCGCCGTCATGGGTATCAGGTGAATAAAATTCGCCAAAAATGAGACGCTTACGAGCAAGAAAAGGCCATGCCAAAAATTGGCGAAGCGCGTCTTGGCGCCATTGTCGATATTTGCTTTGCTTCGAACGATTTCGGAGATCATCGGAAGACCACCGATTGCCGAACTCACCGTGTTACCAATCCCCACGGCCAACAAATCGCGATTAAGATTTGATTTGCGATGGTAAGGATCGAGCATGTCGACGGCCTTGGCGCTCAGAATGGATTCCAATGATCCGATCAAGGCGTACATGACGATCCATTTCCATGCGGCAAACGTTTGAAGCGACGCAAAATTCGGAAACGTGATTGCGGCAAGCAAATTCGAAGGAATGTTAACAAGGGCTTTTTCGGAGATGAAGTGCTCAACACCTCCGAACATGTATTTGTGAGGCTGACCTAATTCGAAGTATATTCCCAAAGGAATGGCGATCAACATGACTAGCATCGGAACCGGAATCTTCTTCACCGTTTTATTCTTAAATAGCGTCATACCAAAAAGCAAAGCTAAACTGATAAATCCAATGAATGCGACATACGGATCCATATGCCAAATCGAATTCGGAATCTCAGCCAACAGCCCAAGCGGTTCATGGCTTTTTGGCTGGACCCCTAAGAGTGTATGCGTCTGCTTGCCGATGATGATCACCCCGATGGCGGCCAACATTCCGTGGACGACTGCGGAGGGGAAAAACTCACCTATGACCCCGCTCCTCAAAAGACCAAACGCTATTTGAATCACCCCCGCGACGACACCGATAGCCAACACCGCTGCATAGCCCCCTTCCTCGCCATAAATATGCTTCATCTCTTGAATAGCCCCAAGAGAGATGACGATCAATCCGGCGGCCGGCCCTTTGATGGTCAGTTCGCTATTGGAGATAAACGGCGTGAGACAAGCGCCGACAATGGCCGTTAGCACGCCTGCTACAATTGGAAATTCAGAAGCCGAAGAAATGCCCAAACAGAGTGGAAGCGCAATCAAGAAGACTAAGAAACCGCTCAGCGCATCATAGCGAAAGTAGCTGAAAAAGCCTGCAAAATTGCCCTTTGGAGGTGGATTGGACGCACTGGTTGAAACGGTTGCTGCGCTGGACATGAAGCAGGTACTCAATATGAGTTGCGTGAAATGATTTTTAAAGGAAGGCTACGAGTATATTCCGACTTATCGTCTATGTCTCTCCGTTCATCCCATTACAAATCAGTTAGCCACAGCAGAATCAATGATCGGCCATTCCTTCGATCTTACCAAATGGTTTGGTAACTTCGCGATGGTTCAGTAACTCAACGGCCGCATCATATCTTGAATGGACACCAGGTTGAGGCCAGAGGCCGGCACCAATCAACAGGAACGTAAAGGTTAGAATGGCGATGCGTTCTGATCGCAGGGAACCTAAACGAATCGTCGAGTGATGTGTCGTTCCAGTGAAGATTCGAAAGTAGGCTTGAAGAATGGAAATCCCATTTAAGGCGGTGGATACTACGACGATTCCACCAACCCACGGTGAAATCGCAATACCCGCTTCGACAAGCAATTCGGTTCCAGTAAATCCGATCGTGCATGGAAATCCAACCGCCGATAATCCGGTCAACAAAAAGAATCCGGCAAGATGCGGCATATGCGAGTACAAGCCATGATACCTAGTAAGTGAGAGCGGCCCTGTTCGAGATTCGACGCAACGCAGAGTCAAACCGAGACCAGTCAGCGAGAGAGCCACAGATAACCAAACGCAGAGCGCTCCTGTCAATCCAATGTCGGATGCTGTTTCGAGTCCAACGAGAACCAACGAAGAGTGACTTAGAAAGAGAAAGCAAAACAATCGACGAGAGTCCGTTTGAACAATCGCCATACATGAAGCGTAGAGCGCGGTAGCAAGCGAAAGATAGGCGATACCATGCAACGCCCAATCAGGAGCGATCGGAAGGACTAGGCGCATTGCTGCGTAGGCTCCAAGTAGCGGCGTGATGAATAAGAGAGCGTTTCCGAATGCGGCATGTTCGAAAAGATCTGTTATCCAACAATGCAAGGGAGCGCACCCACTGCGAATGAGTACGGCAGCGACCAACATGACTATCCCGATTCCACATCCAAATTGCGATGTACACCATTCATAGCAAGCGGCTCCAAGGATCATCAAGATGATCGATAGACCGATATGAAAGACGAAAACCCGCGTTGATTTTCCACGCGTCCGCAAATCGACATACATGGGAATGGAGTTTACTGCAAGCAACGCGATGAGCCACCACGTTTCCTTGCAACTGAGGACGGCGAGTGTCGACGACAGAGAGAGTAATCCCAGACTAAATGAATATTTTCCAAATTTGACGCGCGGCGTTGCCAGCATCGTCAGAAAAAAGAGAAGGGCTGTAAGGGGCAGAAGCGGAGCATTGAGTTTGTCGATAACGAACTCTTCTCGTCCAATGATCGACTTGACGATGTCCCAATGATCATGGGCTTCAAACGAAAAGAGTGTCTCGAAATCGACCCAAGCGGCCAGCGACATAAGCAACACAATTGCCCCAACTGCTAGGCTGGCTGTACGCGCCTTTGTAGCTTCAGGAATGCGGGCGATCCAAAGTGACGCCAAGGCAGGAACTAAAATGCATAGTTCTAACCATGGCAAATGCAGTTCATTCATGATTTGCCTCGTCTTGATGCTTCTTCACGGCACGATTTGGGCCTGCAAGCCAGTGCGTCCAAGCTCGTTCCCAATGATTGAAGGTGGAAAACAATCGAACGAACGGTCGAACAAAGCACTCGTCCAAGACCGAGTCCATATAGCCTCGTTCCATAGCGCTTCGATACAGGCGAAGTTGCGTAGAGTTCCCCAGCCATCCGGTGATTTTTGGCGAGCCGTGATCGAGCGACTTACCGATCGCATTTTCCAACGTTTTATAGTCTCGCATTAACGTCGGGGCTCGAAGCAGCTGTAGCGAACGCATACAGGCATGGCCAATTAAATGGATGAGCGCTAGATATCGAAAGCCAAAGCCGATTTCGACGACAATGATGCTGACCTGAGTAAGTGATGCAAAGGCGAGCGCACTCTTGATGTCGGTTTGTACTCTTCCGGCGAGTGACGCAAAGATGGCCGAAATCAGTCCAAGCCCAATGACCATCCAGCTCAACAACGCTGATTGATCCAAGATTGGACTCACTCGCAGGAGCAGGAATGCACCCAAGTGAACGGAAAGCGCACCGTAGAATATGGCGCTGGAAGGTGTTGGGCCTTCCATTGCTCGCGGCAACCAACCGGAAAATGGGACAAGCCCCGATTTGCCAGCCGCTGCGATCAAGAGAAAAGTTCCGACCAGGAGAGCCGTTCCGTTGCTGAGTGAAGCGGTCCCGGCAGGCCATGGTTCGCTCCCCATCAGTATGCTGAAATCGCCTTCCCCGGATTGATGATGCAGTATGATTGCGGCCACCAAAAACGCTGCGTCCGCCAAGCGATAAATCGCCCAAACTCGAAGCCCATTGGCGACGGGCGACGGGCGATCATGGAAGTAGGCGACTAAAAGGGCCGACGAAAGCCCGACCAGCTCCCATCCAAGAAAAAGCGTTTCGATCGTACCGGCAAGGGATGCAAATATCATACCCGCCGTAAACATTGCAAAGCTTAAAAAGAATCGCTGAAAGCCTGCATCCCGGTGAAGATAGCTAAGGCCAAAGGAGCCGACTGTGCCGCATAGAACGAGCGACAAAATCGCCATCGGAACACTCAGACGGTCGAATACGAAACTCAAATGAAAGTGGAAGTGGACATCGTGGATTTCCACCATATTTCCAAAGTCGACCAACTCGCGGCGCGAGCCAGTAAACAACATCAGCGCAAGGACTCCAAGTGCAGCCAGTAGGCTAAGCCCAATCGACATTTTCAAAACGCGACCGAGAACCAATTCGCTCATCGGTCGACCGATCAGCAAACGCCCGCCAATGATCAATAAAAGTACAAATGGCGAAATGACGGTTATGTAGCCGAGTGCGTGAAACCACAACGAAGGATTCAACTGTTTGCCTCGCTAGGCGTTTGAGGTCGAGTTGCTTCACCATTCGCATCAATCTTCGCAAAGCCAAGCGGCTGACGCCAACCACGATACCAATCCAGCGAACTAGGAACGGTAGGCAAAGCTTGTTGCCCTGGTTCGTAAAGTTCGAAACGATCACCTTGATACAGATGAATCTGATTCGACGAAGGGTCCAAGGTCGAGATTTGAACCCAATGGTTTCGAATGTACGTATCGATCAGTTGATTGCGTGCCATGATCGATAAAATAGACTCCGGCTTGGTCTCGAAGATATAAAGGATTCGAATGGGCTCATGAATCTCGACCATTTGTTGGCTGAGGCCCGTCCGCAAATCGCTGGTTGCCCCTTCCATCACCCCTAGGAGCGAAGTGATGTTATGCGGAAGCTTCGTCCCGCAGCCATAACCTACGTTGTCGACGGTCGAAAAATAGTATTCCAGCGAAATACCGCCGCAAACTGGAATCACGGCCTGCATGATCCGGAATAGGATGTTCGTCATCGCGTCATCGGTGGTTGGATCATACGAAGTTAAAAAACAGCGTCGATCCATGAACAGCCCCCGCGTACGACCTCGGCGTCCGACAAAGCAAGCGGCATTCGTGGCATGGTTGTATTCGGGACGAACTTGAGCGAGATCTTCCGATCGCTGCTGGACATGTCGCAATGCATCGTCATCGCTGCACGTCAATTCCAAGGAATAAAAGCGACGAGCGCGTTCGTGAGCGTTTCGCCGACGCGCCTTTTCGACAATCTCCTGAGCCGCCAAAAATTTTGCCGAGTGATTGAGGGGGATGCGATCGATATCCAAATACTCGGTCGAGTCATCACAGGTGTTGTGGTATCCTCCGACAAAAAGGGTTGAATCGGGAATAACCAACCCACGTTCCTTCAGGATCGCTCGAACCCGCGGATCGTTGGCAATTTGAGCAACCGCCCGCGCATTGGGACCACCCTTCCCACCTCCGCATGCACCGCAGTTATAGGCAGATTCATGAGGGTTGTTCAAACTCGACGAACCATGTCCAAAGACGATGACTAGCGGGGCCAATCGATTTTGAATACCAAGATCGCCAGTCAGTCGTTCGATCATGTTCGCCATTTCGACCAAAGTAAACCCTTCGGCTCCCTTGTCCGTTACTTCGGCATCATCTCCCTGTTCGATGCGTAATTGGGTCGCGACGGTCGGGCGAACCAGCGTTCCAATTATGCTTCGAATTTGTGACGTTAATCGTGGGAATAGGACACGAGCAACCAAAGGAAACGCATTGAGCGATCCAAAGAGTGCGGTGAGGACTCCGCTGAAGAGACTTCGACTGCTAATGTGAAACGTCTGAGACGCTTTGCCGAGCAACAATCTTGTTTGAGCTCTTCTACTTTCCGCTTGCTTGGCCGAAAGCGGACCCACTTCTTCGACATAGTTCTTGGGAACCATGATGATTGGGCACAGCGGAATAAAATGCGCATCGGCCGCTCCGCGAAAGTACATAGGTACGTTAAAGAAGCCAGCCGCACCAAACGTCTCGACGTTTGGATCGAGCTCTTCCAAGTGTCGACGAAAAGACTCTTCCCGGTCATCGATGCAAGTGATCACTTGAAAAGTAACCGATGAAGGTTTTTTGAGCGGAAGCGTGGCGTGCTCAGAGATCGCATCCAAAAGCTGCGTGCGGTAACGATGCTCATAGGCCAAATGAAACATGCGCCGTCGTTCGAGATCGTCAAACGCACCGATCTCATCGACCACACTTTGCCACTCCGCTCGCGACCAAGAATAGAGCGTGCGCGGGCACCATCCCAAACGTTGTGCTAGCTGAAAAACGTCAAACGCACGTTGTTGAACGGTTTGGCGAAGCGGATCATGCCGTTCCGGACTATAGAGTTCCAAAACTTCTGAAAGCTTGTACGTTTGATGCGAGAGATGTTCTTCAAGACACGCAGTCGCCGAAAGTCGATCGAGCATCAAGCGAACCGCAAGGAACTCCTCGAGTGAACCCTTGGGAGCAGGATGCAAAGTCCAACTCGCATTGTTGGACATTTGCTCAACCATCCCCGTCCACCCAGGCAGAGCCAACAGCGTTTTCTTGATGTATTTTTCATATGCATCCGCCGGAACTCCCAATGCCCTAAGCGAATTTGCAATGGACTCGACCGGCGTCGAAACCGTTTTGCATTCGGTCTCGATCATGGCCTTCAAAGGATGCAACCACTTTTCCGTCCAAAGCGACTTCTCCGCAAAGAGTTTCAAAAAGCAACGGTAAAAACCTTCTTCTCGTTGCGGGACCGTCCACGCTGCGAATCCTTGGTCTAAAAAAGCGGATGTGAAACGAATGAGCAAGTCGTGTACTTGTAGGTCACAATCGAAATGCGACAGCTTCAAAAGGACATCGCGATGCCGATAGGTTGGCGGCGAACGATGTGGCGTGGGATGGGTACTATGGACCCCGTTTTGACAGATGCGCCAGAGCAATTGAAGCGTCAATTGCTGCCACTTGAAATCACTCCAAGATTCGATGGTATGCGTCGGAAATTGTTGGAATGCACTCCGAATCGAAGCGGGGATCGCCGTCGATGCGTCCGAAAGATGGAGCCGCAAATCGCGCATGATCCAGTGTCGAGTCGACTCCAGAATTGCCGATTTCGTTGACTCAACGACGCCCGTTCGGAACTTATCGAGTGCGTCGCTTTGAGCCATCAGCCAGCGGAGCTCGGCATCTCCACCCGTGAGAACCGGGTGGAGCAGCATACTATAACGAAGGTCATGTCGCGTCGTTCCAGATGCAATTTCCTTCGAGCTCGACGGTCCCAAATCGCGGCTCAACACGGCTTGAAGGTCACGATCCTGAATACGGCCTCGCGCCAGTTCCTCTCGGTATCGCGATTCCTGCCAATAGGGTTGCGATCCGTACGTTCGCAATCCTTCGAGTACGGCTTCATCGAATTTTAAGTGTTCAAAGGCGTGCAACGTATTGTGGTGAATGAATACCGCGATCGGTCCCTGGGTCGGCAAGTAGTGCTTGGCATGCTCGATCGCTTGGCGAATGGAATCCAATTCGGACTCGTTGACCGATCCAGATGATGCTTGTGTCGAACCGGATGGAGCAATCAATATCTATTCTTCAATGGTTGCGGCATTATGAG
>JANPLJ010000357.1:0-6211 GCA_031426475.1 Pirellulaceae bacterium
GATGTCGCCGATACGAAGGACCGCTCCATTGGTTTCAGTGATCAGTGGGATCCTCGCAATGTCCTCGCCAATTTCGCTTTTGTTCTTTCCTCGCAAGAGGATCTCTTGACCATCGGTTTTGAGCTGACCGCCGGGTAGCTCGATGTTCTCACGTCGCACGATTTGAGCGATTTGGGACAGCGTCATCCCATACTTTCGAAGCGTATCTTCCTCGATTTCAATATCGATTTGATAAGATTTGGCGTTCAAAATCTGGGCTTGCGAAACCGACGGCAACTCGAGCAATCGCTCTCGCACGCTTTCGACATAGGTTCGTAGTCGAGCTTCCGATTCCGCCGATCGAGAGTCAGGGCCGATGATCGCAACGCGAATGGCAGGCAATCGAAAGACAACTTGCTCGACAGTATGTTTCTCGCTTCGCTCGGGAAAAAAGACCGACACGCGATCGACTGCCGAACGTATTTCCGAGAGCAAGCGTTGTGGGTCTTTGACAGAAGTCTCGAGTTGAGCGAGCGTGAAACCGGCGCCTTCGCGACAAATACTCGTTAACTTCTTGATGCCCGCAATCGATTGAACCGCTTCTTCGATTTTTTGGCATATCCCACTCTCGACTTCATCCGGTGTCGCGCCAGGGTACGGCACCGACACCAGGATGACTTCCAGCTGAAATTCCGGAAACGTTTCGCGTCGCATCGCGAAAAAGGAGGCGAGGCCACCGATAAGCACAATGGCAACCAGGATGTTGACACCGGATCCGTTCCGCATCGCCCATTCAATTGCTTTTCGCATAGTTGTTTAGGGTTTGTCCTTCGATGCGGCCGTGACTTGGCTTGCCTGTGCCCCGGAGACGGATTGAACTCTGGCTTTATCGCTACCATCGCCGATCATGTTCGCCATCGGCGAAACAACCATCAATGCTCCCGGCGGAATTGCATCGGTTGCTTCTGCGATCCAATACTCGTCACCGTTTTCTGCTTGCTCATCCAGCGGCCATCGAATCGATCGAATCACACGCAAATTCGAAATAATCTCGACGCGTCCCGCCATCCAATCTTCCATCGCACCGCGAGAATGCGTGGTCTGCTCGCTAACTTCGGTCTGTGGTGATAAGTTCGTTTTCTCGACAACCACATTGGAATCACTCTCAGAAATCGTCTCCTCCAAGATCGACGAATCGGGAGTAAATTTCCAGACGCGATTTCCCGGCCGCAACGCTAGTTTCGGTATTAGCACCAACGGCCGTTTGGGAGTCGTATGGATTTTGCATTCCACGAACATGCCCTGTACGAGTGCTGGTGGTGAACCACCGCCGTTTTCACCAATCGGTTGACCGTTGCGGAGCATTTGACGCGGGTTCTCTACCGAAATACGAATCGGAATGGTGCGGCTTTGTGCGTTGAGCCCAATTCCTTCGTAACGACTAAGCGTTCCTTGCCATTCAAGCAACGATTCATCGCGACCGACCACGCGATACTCGACCGTCACTGGCGTCGGAGGTAGCTCGTAGCTTTCCGAGGAAGATTTCGATTCGGGCGAGCTTTCGAGCGAGCCCTCCTTTTGGTCCAAGACCAACATCAATTGGTCCGCACGCAGATTACAGGATACCTCCGCACGCTGAGTGTCATGGATCACGCAGAGTGTTGCGCCTTTTTGAATGTAAGACGCTTGTTCAACCATCTCCGCAACAATGACGCCCGCAATAGGCGACTTGATCTCGGTTCGAGCAAGATTGACTTTGGCTTGAGCGAGCTGCGTCGCTGCCAATCGTTCTCCCAACTGAATCCGAGTCCGTCGCGACTCGAGCGTCTCCAATTGATTCTGTATCACGACGCGTTGTGTCGATGCAGTCAGTTGCAATCGACGAGCTTGATCGAGCTCTGAAGCGCTCGCAAAACCACTTGGAAGTTTTTCGAGTCTCTGCAATTCCTTTTCTTGCAAAGCGACGTCTTGATCTGCCAGCTCAAGTGATCGCTGTGCATTCGCGACTTCTTGGTCAAGTTCTTTCTGCTGCGCGTATTCGGAATCTCGCATCGCTGCCAAGCGTTCCACCTCCAGCTGGAAGTCGGTCGAATCCAATTTGATAAGCGGTTCTCCGGCCTCGACGAATCGCCCAATTCGACAAGCGTCGCTCTTGAATACGACGCGACCGCCAACTTCAGCAGCCAAGGTCACCTGGCGGAATGGGACCACGGTCCCCGTCACATCGATATCCAGACTCTTGATTCCTTCGAAAGGAATGACAGGCTGTGCAAGAACGACCGGCAGTCGAGCCATTCGCGATGTTGGATCATTTGCCTCGACCGCAATCTGCCTCGGTTTGCTCTTCCCCATCGCCACAATGACGACGAGCCCCAACGAACCAATCGCAAAAGGAAGGATCCAGCCGAGCACGATTTTCTTGGCAATGGACTCCGATGCGTTAGAAGGCATTTGGTTCTCGACTCGTGGACCTGGAAAAAGATGGCGATTCTCAACGAATCATTCACATTAGTAGCTTTGATTGGTTCGCCAGTTTAACTGCAAAGCTCGGAAATGACTAACGCAACGAGTTACGAACGGCGTGTAGGCTTTGGAACCACTTCCAACTTAGGCACGGAGCTTCGTCCGCCATGAAAAGTTCGCCCCTGCGACAAAACGTGATCAAAAACGAACGAACCTGTTTGCGAATTCCCCGCCGCTAGACATCGCATAATGGCAGGTTCTCCGCATTCTGGGCAGCGAATTCGAAAACCATGGCTATCGAGCATCTGATGCAAACTCTTCGCGAGCATCTGATTGCCCAACAAGGAATCCATCCTCGCACCCGCGAGCGAATGAAGATGCCCTTCGATCTTTCGAATCGTCTCGATGCGAGCCTCATCGAGAATCAACGCTAACTCGGCAAGGGTCGCGACGGAAACTTCAGCCGCCTGTTCCGAACGCAGGTGTGAGTGTGCTTCTCCAAGCAAGCTCATCGGCGATACGGCCTTTGGCTCCGGAACGGAGACCATTTTTCGGTACAAATCCTCGCGAAGCAGGTGCAAGGCTCGGAGATAGATTTCGCGGTCGCGTCCGTTCAGGCCGTTTCGATCCGCATCGAAAACCACCTCAAGCACGCCGCGTCGTGATCGGCCCGCGATCAGCCAAGCAAACATACGAGGGTGGCTGGGGGCGAGTAACTCTCCGGCGGTTTTGACCGTCTCGCGGTCACCTTCGACCCAAATTGGTTGATGCTGGTCTGCGGCAAGTTCAATCAGCCTGCGGAATCTGGATGCGTGCTTCGGGATAGGCGTCGATCGACATATTGGAGGCGAATTTGTTGTTTCCCGGGTCGATTCGACCATTTCGACCGGCTTTTTGCCACGAACTTTCCACCATCGAACGGATGCTGCGACGAACCCTGCCTCTACGGATTCAAGGGTTTGGGCTGCTGGAACGAGCTTCGTGCCGGCGACGTCGAAGTGGATCGTCGTGCCTTGCGTTCGATCCGAGGGCGGACGCCACCGCGGCTCAGATAATTCGTGCAGCGAAACCCACCATCCGCTTATCAAAATGAAATTCCTAAAAAAGCTCTAGAAAACGGTTATACATTTGGTATAAACTAACTTTGGCTCGTTTGCCAGCCCGATTCAGGAGAATTTGCCTTTTCCGCACAACCGTTATCCAGTTCGTGCCGAATGGCGTTAAGTCATGCGGAGCATAGGTTTTGCTGTTGAACGAGCAAGTGTTTCGCGTATCGTCAGAGTCATCTCCAGTTCGATGTCCCATTGATATTGTTGAAAAGCCCCCATGTCTTCTACGCCGACTGAAGAGAGTGTTGAAAAGACCAAGCAGCAGATTCGTACGTTGGTCAATGAGATCTCTGAACTCTCCAAGTCCGATGTCGAAGCTGGCGAGTTCTATCCAAATGTGCTCCAGAAGATCGTGGCAGCCCTGGCTGCGGTCGGTGGAGCCATTTGGTTGCTCGACCAAGACGGCGCGATGCGTTTGTCGTATCAGATTCAAATCGACCCTTCGTTAACCGATCGAAACAATGAAGATGCAGTTCGGCACGGCCGTTTGCTTGGACGTGTGCTTAGCCAAGGACGCGCGGAACTGATCCCGCCGCATTCGAGCTTTGGTGATCAACACGAGTTCGCGAACCCTACGCAATATCTATTGGTCATGACACCTTTGGTTGGATCCAAACAGCCTACAGGTGTGATCGAAATATTTCAACGTGGTGATTCTCAACCCGATGCTCAACGTGGTTACCTGCGCTTCATTGAGCATATGGGGAAAATAATCGGCGAATGGATCAAAGGCCAATCGCTGCAAAAAGTTTCCGATCGACATGGCCTGCTTACCCAGGCCGATCAGTTTGCGAGACTTGTCCATGACAACCTCGATCTTCGCGACACGGCCTACACGGTCGCCAACGAAGGACGACGCTTGATCGAATGCGATCGAGTCAGCGTTGCAATCGCCAAAGGAAAGACGGCGCGCATCAAAGCGATTAGCGGACAAGACACGATTGAGAATCGATCCAACATTGTTACCGCCTTGAACAATCTGGCGACACGAGTGATTCGGTCCGGTGAGCCGCTCTGGTACGACGGCTCGACGGAAGACCTGCCTCCCCAAATCGAAGAAGCCGTTGAAGATTATGTCGACCAATCTCATGGTCGTACCATCGCCGTACTGCCGATCTATCGACCAGAAAAGACGATCGAGGGTGACGTTCTGACGGCGCGAAACGTGTCGCCAGAAAGCCGTCATCGTGGGCCAGCGATTGGGGCCTTAATCGTCGAACAGATTGAAACGCAGCTTGAGCGAGCAACGCTCCAAGGGCGTGTCGATTTGGTCTATGAGCACAGTTGTCGAGCCCTCTCGAATTCGATGGCGCACAGCGATATTTTCCTGATGCCGGTTTGGAGGTTCCTCGATCGCGCGACTTGGATGTTTCGTGGTTCCGCGCTCCCGAAAACGCTGGCCATCTTGGGCATCATCACTGCTGGCTTGATCGCAGCTTGTTTGGTCCCGATCGATTTCGATTTGAAGGGCAATGGAAGCTTACAACCAATCGTTCAAAAAGACATCTTCGCGCACGTCGACGGCGAGATTGAATCGGTTCTCGTCTCGTCGGGGACGCTTGTCCAACAAGGGCAGCCCGTCATCATGATGAAGAATCGCGACCTCGAAGTCGAAAAGCTCAACCTGGAAGGCCAGCTAAAGCAAGCTATCAGCCGCCTGTCGAGTATCAACTCGGTATTTAATCGAGGCGCATCGACGAACCCAGCCGAACGCCAGCAGGCTGAAAGCGACAAAGCCGAAATCGTTCAGCAGATTAAAAACTATGAGCTGCAGTTGAAAGTGCTGATGGAAAAGAGTCGCGACTTGGTTCGCACAAGTCCCATCGCCGGAACGGTGACAACATGGGACGTTGAGAAAAAATTGGTAGCTCGTCCAGTCGTCACTGGCCAGCAACTGATCAACGTTGCAGATCTCACGAAGGATTGGGAAGTCGAAGTCTTCATGCCCGAGAAGCGGATGAAGCATCTCGACGCAGCCTTCGGTAAGATCAAAGAGGACTTCTTGCCATGTGAATTCATACTCAAGACTGATCCCGAGAATAAACGAACCGGCAAACTTTATCGATCGTTTGTCCATCAACGCGCCGAAGTGCACGGTGAAGATGGAGCCTCGGTAAAGCTCCGCGTCATCCCTGATTCCATGGATGGCATTAGCCGTCGGCCAGGGGCCGAAGTCATTACGGATGTGAAGTGTGGCAAAGCGAGTTTTGCCTGGGTTTGGTTGTATCAGCCGATCGAAGTTGTTCGCACATACCTCTTTTTCTAGCATTGAGTACCGCGATGAAACGCCACAAAACAAAGTTGGTCTTTTGGGTTAGCCTGTCGGGTCTTGCGCTCGTCGGTTGCGATCGATTGCCAGAATCCATATCTGGACGGCCGGACCCGAACGCTGTCACGATTGCGCCAGTGGGGCCCAGTGGTGAGAATTCTGGAATCGAAAATGGCCTCGCGACCGAGCCACCTCCGATGATGACTTCAAATGAGTTCCAGGGCGTTGCGCCGAACCCGTTTGGAACAGTAGCCACCCAGACACTGCCAAGAAAAGATGCGATTTATGTTGCACAAACGAACGGCAACTCTGGGACGGGATCGTTTGCATCGACCTTCAGCAGTGACGCTGCACCCAGCGGACTCCAAGTGCCTGCGGCAACCAATTTGGG
>JANPLJ010000358.1:0-2694 GCA_031426475.1 Pirellulaceae bacterium
TGGCTTCGAACCGCGTCTGACCATCGCGTTCCAGCACCAGGTATAGATCCTGATCCACGGCCAAAATCTCGCTTATCCCGCACGACCGATCGGCGAGCGGATAGAGCCATTGCTGCGGACTAGCCTTTCCTTCGATCGAGATCTTGATCAGCCGTTCACTGGTCGCCGCCATGCAGGGTCCGCTGATCCAAGACAGTTACCACGAAAACAAAAAGCGGTATGGCGATTATGCAAGGCTGATCATGATCTCGATCGAAGGAAAGGCGAGTCCGCAGCAATGGCTCTATCCGCTCGCCGATCGGTCGTGCGGGATAAGCGAGATTTTGGCCGTGGATCAGGATCTATACCTGGTGCTGGAACGCGATGGTCAGACGCGGTTCGAAGCCAAGCATAAAGCTATCTACCTGATCGATACACGCGAAGCGACCGATGTTTCCGATCGAAAACAACTCGGTCCCGAGAAACTGCCGCACGCTGTTCAAGCTGTCCGCAAACTCGATTCGATCGATCTACTCGATCCAAAATGGAAGATTCCAAAACGCTTTTCGCTCGAAAAACCCGAAGGCCTGGCATGGGGCGAAGACTTACCCGATGGTCGCCGAACGTTGATCGTCTGCTTCGACAACGATTTTGTTTCCGACCGGGAGAGTCTTTTTCTAGCCTTTGCCGTCGAACAAATTGCCAATCGCTAGCCCTTGATCGTACCGACGGTCGCTCGTTGCCGGAAAAAAGTTGTTCAAACTGAAAACGCCTTTTGGCAAGTCTTGGTAGAATCTTAAGGCTTACCTCCGCGCGCCAGTATTCGGATCCGCACCTCCTCGCTATCCAGGAATCACAGAAGGCTCATTCATGCTATCTCGATCGAACTCGCATCATTCCGACGTCTCCAGGCGGCAAGTCATGCTAGGTGCTGCGGCCATCGCGACAACAACACTCGGCAATCGTTCGACGAACGCGGCCGCTCTTCAGGCCCCCAGAGACTCGGTTCCTAGCGACTATCGAATACAAAACCGTCGTATTCGACAATCGGTGATGGGATGGTGCTTTAAACCGATGCCGGTTCCTCAGCTGATCGATCATTGTGTCGCGATCGGCATCGAAGCCATCGAAGGTATTGAACACACCTTCTATCCAGAAGCAAAAGCCAAAGGTCTGAAGATCGCTTTGGTTAGCAGTCATGGATTCGGCAAAGGCCCCACCGATCCAGCCAACCATGCCGAGTGTATTGAAAAACTCACCACGGGAATCGACCGTGCGGTTGAGTTCGGAGCTCCCAGTGTCATTACGTTTACTGGAATGCGTGTCCCCAACATGGCGGACTCAACCGCCGAGCAGAACTGTCTCGACTGTTGGAAGAAAGTGATCGAACACGCCGAGAAGCAGAAGATCACTCTTGTCTTAGAACACTTGAACTCGCGAGATAGCTCGCATCCGATGAAAGGGCATCCCGGATACTTTGGCGACGATGTCGAACGTTGCTTTGATTTAGTGAAAAGGATGGACTCGCCTTACTTCAAGCTGCTCTTCGATATCTACCATGTGCAAATCATGAATGGGGACGTTGTCCGACGCATTCAGAAGTATCACTCGTTGATCGGGCACTATCACACTGCTGGAAATCCGGGACGGGCGGAAATGGATGAGACCCAAGAGATCAATTACCCGCCTATTTTAAAGGCGATTCTTGAGACCGGTTACAAGGGATTTGTCGCCCAAGAATTTATCCCAACCTGGGAAGACTCGGTTCAATCGCTACGTCACGGCGCCATGGTCATGGATGTGTAGCTTAAAATCGTGGTGCAGCGGCTCCGTCCGCTGCCAAGGAACGAGCTTGCGGGCGAAGCCACGTTCTGATGAATGTGGCTACCGGTTCAATATTTCTCGGTGTCGCTATGTTCGCCACCAGAGCGGGTGATCAGCGAGGCGAGCGCGGTGCGGTCGGTCGAGTTCGATAGATAGACTACGCGACCGCAGCAGAACAGCGACATCGCACCGCCGACGTGATGGCTTCGAATCTCGTTGTCCCCGATCCATGCCTTGGGGTCATTGATGCCTCCAGATTGTTCGAAGATGTTTCGGCCGTTGATCCATTGGGCATCGACGCCGCGAGTGTCTTCGGCAACGGCCAGGGTATTGGTCAGCCCATCGAGAATGTCTTGAAATCGAAACGCCTGGTCATATATGAAAACACCGTTGTTTGTGTTGTTTGGCGTCGATATTCGTTCGCCGTAGAGACCGCCGTAGTCGCTGCGACCTTCCCGAGCCTGTGTTCTAGTCCTTGCCGTGGAGCACAAGTAGAGCGGAAGGTCAACGATGGCGGCCGAAGCATTGCGCGGATGGTCGTAAGGAAAATCAAAGTCGATCGCGTTGCTCAACTGGACCTGTTCGACGTATGGCAATATAAGAGCCGACCAAGCGAAATTTTTAAGGTTCGGTGAACCTCGCCATGGACGCCAATCCGAACACCCGGGAGGCAAAGTCCCTAGCGATTGATGGTACTGTGCGAGGGCCAAGCCGATCTGGCGCAGGTTGCTTTGGCAGGTCGCGCGCCTCGCCACTTCACGAGCTTGTTGAATGGCTGGCAGGATCAAGCCAGCAAGCAATCCGATGATGACGATCACCACCAAAAGCTCGACCAGCGTGAAGCCATTCCTTCCAGGATCGTATCGACGAGTTTTCGTCATGTTTGGGATA
>JANPLJ010000359.1:0-5277 GCA_031426475.1 Pirellulaceae bacterium
AAATTACCAAGATTGAATCCGATCTGGCGCGTGAAGATTCCGCTGTTCTGGAGAGATGGGAGAATCGCGAGCGAACGAAGCTAGCGGGACGTGGAAAGGATTTCGCGCTTCATCCGGTGAACGTTCTCAAAATCTCGACTCCCAATCGCGGAGCTGGCTTCGAGATAGAGGATGGAAATCGTGTGCGATTGAAGGATACCGGGCCGATGGGCGCCTTTGACATTTCGACGGAGCTTCCCAAGATCGATAAACCAATCACCGGGCTACGAGTCACCATGCATCCCGTTCCAGAACTCCCAGGCGGTGGCTGGGGCAACGGACCATCGCAAGGAGCAAAACCTCGTGCCAAGGTCGCCGTCAAAACAGTCAAGAAAAAGGGCGAGGATATTGCTGGTGATAAAAAGGAGAATGGAGATGGCGAGACAAAGCGTGAAACAAATCCATCGACTGATGACAGCGACGTTGCCAAAGGAACTTTCATGCTGACCGCACTCGCGGCAACCGCAGACAAAGTCCCCGGGGATCAAATCAATCTCTTTAAGATGCTTTCTTTGAAACAAGTCACTTCGAATTCATGGGAGCCCAAGAATCCTCCAGCAGGATGCCTTGATCCTCGTAACGAAAGTGGTTGGTCGCCTGATTTGGCAACCGAAGGTCCTGTTCATCTGACGGCATCGTTTGCCGAGCCAATTGTGGCTGGCGATACTCCGTACCTAACTGTTCAATTAAATTTCGGCAATGGGCAAAGCCTGCTTCCCGAGTTGGTTGAATTGCAAGTCATCACCGGAACGGACGACGGGACAGACTTGCCAAAAGAAATTGTCACTGCGATTCAAACTGCGTCCGACGATCGACTGCCTGAAACGAAAGCTCTCTTGTGGCAATACTGTTCTCAACATGCGTACGAATTGAAGGCTCAACGCATCGCATTATCGAACCTGAAAGATCGACTCGATGCGATCACGCAGCCGTTCACCACGATGGTGATGGATATGGCCGAGAAACCCCGTGAAACCTTCATCCTTCATCGCGGTGATTATTCGCAACCGACCGAAAAGGTGTCGGTTGGAACGCTCGCTTCTTTGCCAGGAATGCCGCCAGATGCAACGCCTGATCGTTTGGGACTCGCACGTTGGTTGACGATGACCGATCATCCTTTGACGGCTCGTGTTGCAGTAAACCGATTCTGGAAGATGCTATTCGGAACCGGGATTGTTGCTACGGCAGCCGATTTTGGGTCGCAAGGAGAGTGGCCGAGTCATCCAGAATTGATTGATTGGCTGGCGGTTGATTTCATCGAAAGCGGTTGGGATGTCAAAGCGTTATTGCGAAAGATCGTTCATTCAAAGACGTATCGTCAGACGTCGGCGACCACGCCTGAGCTATTGGAACGCGATCCGCAAAACCGTTTATTGGCCCGCGGTCCCCGTTTTCGGTTGTCCGCCGAATTTATTCGTGACTCAGCGCTGAAGGTCAGCGGTTTGTTGGTACCTCGTATTGGAGGACCAAGCGTCAATCCATACACACCTAGCGATCTTTGGCGTGAAGTCAGTCACTATGGCAGCACACCCGCAACGGCTCAGACTTTTGTGCAGGATCATGGTGAAAAGCTTTATCGCCGAAGCATGTATACGTTTTGGAAGCGCACGGCACCGCCGCCGAATATGATGGCTTTCGATGCTCCGAATCGAGAAGTCTGTACCGTCGCTCGTGGGAATACGACCACGCCTTTGCAAGCGTTGGTCTCCCTGAACGACACACAGTTCGTCGAAGCATCGCGAGCGTTCGCCCAACGAATCATCGAGAAAGTTGCGGTGAACGATACCAAACGATTGAACTGGGCCTTCCTTGAGGCAACGTCGCGAGCGCCGACTTCCGAAGAATCCGAAATTTTGTTGGCAGCGCTTCGCCGCGAAAAAACGCGTTATGCCTCCAATGCGGAACGGGCCAAGGCGTACTTGGCAGTCGGTGAGTCTCCGATTCCAAAGTCGATCGACGTCTCCGAACTAGCAGCATGGTCCCAAGTCGCCTCGATCATCCTCAACCTAAGCGAATCCGTTACTCGAAACTAGCAGACCGTAAATACGATGAAACCTACCAACTATATTGCAGCGGCCGTCGAGCAGCAACAACAACGACTTCGAAGGACGTTTCTTGGCGATGCGACACGAGGACTGGGAGGAATCGCGTTGGGATCGCTTCTTGCTTCCGAATTCACCCAAGCCAGTTCGTTGAGTTCGACGGGTGGCTTGGCTGGCTTTCCGCATTTTGCGCCCAAGGCGAAGCGAGTAGTCTGTCTATTTCAAAGCGGCGGGCTCTCGCATGTCGATTTGTTCGACGACAAGCCGATGCTTCATGAATACGCAGGCAAAGAGATTCCGGCGTCAATTAAAGGGACGCAGCGACTGACGGGGATGACTTCAAAACAATCGGCGTATCCGGTTGTTCCGCCGCTCAAGCCCGGGAAACGCTGCGGTCAAAACGGGACGTGGATCAGCGACCTGTTGCCGAATATCCAAGGCATCGCCGACGACATCTGTCTCATCAAGAGCTTGAACACCGAAGCGATCAATCATGATCCGGCGATCACGTTCATGAATACAGGCAACCAACAACCTGGATATGCGAGTATGGGGGCGTGGATCAGTTACGGATTGGGGACTGTGAATGAAAATCTACCGGCGTTTATTGCGATGGTTTCTCAAGGGACTGGCAAGAACCCGGGACAGCCGATCTTCTCGCGTTTGTGGGGAAGCGGATTTCTACCATCGTCGCACCAGGGCGTCGGTCTCAGACCTGGCGCCAACCCTGTTTTGTATCTCAACAACCCACCTGGGATTGAACGAAGTCAACGTCGCGAACTGCTGGACGATCTCGCTCATTTGAATCAGCTTCGCGCGAAAGAGCTTGGCGATCCTGAGACTCTGACACGAATCAATGCCTACGAGATGGCCTATCGGATGCAGACGTCGGTCCCCGATCTCACGAATATCGCCGACGAATCGCCTGCGACTCTGGAAGCCTACGGTCCGGAAGTCACGAAGCCGGGCAGCTATGCCGCCAATTGTTTGTTAGCTCGACGTCTCCTACAGCGCGACGTCCGTTTTGTGCAGCTGTTCCATCGCGGTTGGGACCAACACATCGCGATATCGCGTCAGCTGCCAAATCAGTGCCGCGATATCGACCAACCTACGGCGGCCTTGATTAAAGATCTCAAGCAATTTGGCCTTCTTGAGGACACGTTGGTTGTGTTCGCGACAGAATTTGGTCGAACCGTCTTCAGCCAAGGAAAATTGGGAGATCCAGGGATGGGGCGCGACCATCATGGCCGAAGCTTCACCGTCTGGTTGGCCGGAGGTGGAGTCAAAGGCGGATTCGAATATGGCGCGACCGATGATTTTTGCTATAACATCGCAGAGAATCCGGTTCATCTGCGAGATCTGCACGCAACGATCCTTCATTGTTTGGGGATCGATCATAGCCGTTTTGCTTACAAGTTTCGCGGATTGAATACGCGTTTAACCGGAGTCGAAGAAGCACACGTTGTCCACGATATCTTAACGTAGGAATGACTCGATCATGCAACCAAAGTCCTCTCAGTCGCGTCGAGATTTTATTCAGCAAGGATCACTCGCCGTAACAACGTCCTTGCTCGCCACGCGCGGTTTGCACGCTCAATCGCCAACCAAAAAAGTCAGGCTGGCGTTTATTGGAGTTGGCGGTCGAGGTGCAGCGAACTTAAAAGAGATGACGAAAGATCCTGATGTCCAAGTCGTAGCCCTTTGCGATGTCAACGGTCGCAACCTGGACGTGGCGAAGATGGCCCATCCGATTGCTCGAACCTACAAAGACTTTCGCAAGCTCTACGAACAAACAGACGACATTGATGGCGTGGTGGTCAGTACGTCGGAGCATACGCACGCTTATGCAACGATGCCCGCGCTTCGTCAAGGCAAGCATGTGTATTGTGAGAAACCTTTGACTCACAATGTTGCGGAAGCTCGTTTGATTACACAAGTCGCAGCCAAAGCCGGGGTTGCGACTCAGATGGGAACCCAGATCCATGCGAGCGCCAATTATCACCGTGTTGTCGAGCTGATACAAAGCGGTGCGATCGGCAGCGTCAGCGAAGCCCATGTTTGGGTAAGCCGAGCATGGGGCTTGCAAAGTGAAGCCGAAGCAAAAGAAAATAAAGACATCGTCTATGTGGCCTCGCGCCCCACGGAAGCGATAGAGCCACCGGAATACTTGGACTGGGATCTTTGGCTTGGCCCCGCCGCCTATCGACCGTTTCACGAAGTCTATTTCCCAGGTCCTAAATGGTATCGTTGGTGGGACTTCGGCAACGGTACGATGTCGGATCTTGGCAGCCATTGGAATGACCTTCCCTATTGGGCGCTCCAGCTGGATGCACCACTCAGCATTAATGCGATCGGTGAATCCGCGCATCCCGAGATCGCCCCCGCTTCGATGACAGCGATTTATGAATATGGTCAGCGTGGCACGCTTGCGCCGTGCAAACTGATCTGGTATCAAGGATCTCATAAGCCTCCGATGCATGGCGATGCTCAGATCGCGGATTTCAAAAACGGTGTCCTTTTTGTTGGCGACAAAGGAATGTTGCTTTCGGACTACGGCAAGCACGCGTTATTGCCCGCCGAGAAATACAAAGACTTCAAACCGCCGACTCCGTTTGTCCCCGATTCACCTGGACAGCAAGCTGAATGGCTGCAAGCCTGCAAGACTGGTAGTCCAACCTCAAGTCCATTCAGTTATGCTGGCCCGCTATCGGAAGCTAACCATCTCGGCAATGTGGCGTTTCGCGCAGGAGGCAAGATCCTCTGGGATGCAAAATCGATGCGCATCACCAACAACGAATCAGCCAATCGCTTCCTCTCCCGCACCCCTCGCCCCGGTTGGACGCTGTGACAATCTGTTTAGCGAGGCTCGGACCGGGGATATAAAACGGTTTCGGACGTAGCCACCGTCGCCAAGACGGTGGAAGAAGTTCTTTAGACTATCGATTTTACGAGGATTGAGAAGCTTCGAGAGTCCACGCTCTTGGCGAGCGTAGCTACGAGAGTTGGCGATCAGCGAGAAGTGTCTAGTTCGACTGTCCCAAATCTAGTCCTTTGACGCCACTCTGCTTGTCTGAGTGGTGAAGCGTTTGGCAACCAGAATCGAAAACTCCCCCGATCCTACCCAACGCCCTCAAACGGCTGCCGCAGGCACCGGTTTGTTGGAGTTGGGGGGCACGGAGGAACCATTTTCTGGTTG
>JANPLJ010000360.1:0-5747 GCA_031426475.1 Pirellulaceae bacterium
GCCGAAGCTTACCGCGATGCCGGTAAAAATGTTCTCCTATTGATGGATTCGGTAACACGATTTGCCATGGCGCAGCGTGAAGTGGGATTGGCTGCTGGTGAAGTTCCTACAACGCGTGGCTACCCACCCAGTGTGTTTGCAATGTTGCCGCAGTTGGTCGAGAGAACGGGGATGAGCAATCGCGGAAGTATTACCGCGATCTACACCGTTCTTGTCGAAGGCGACGATACGAACGAACCGATCAGCGATGCTCTTCGAGGCTTACTGGATGGGCACTTGCATTTATCGCGTTCGATTGCAGCGCGAGGTCGCTATCCGGCGATCGATATCTTGCCAAGTTTAAGTCGTTTGCAATCGCATCTCGTTGATCAAAATCATCGTGAATCAGCCATGCAGCTTCGTGCGATGATGGCACTTTACAAAGAAAACGAAGATTTAATCAGCATCGGTGCCTATAACAAGGGCTCCAATGTTGCAATCGATCGCGCGGTTCAAATGCGTGAGCCGATCGAAAATTTTCTGGCGCAAGGTCAGTATGAATCCATCCCATGGAAAGACACTGTCCTAGCGATGCGATCATTGTCTGAACCTGTGAAAGTGAACGCGGCAGCATGAGCTTTCAATTTCGATTCGATTCGATACTTCAGCTTCGATGCCGGGAACGCGATTTCGCAGCCTCGGCAGTCGAAGAAGTCCAGCGGGCGATTTTACTTGTCCAGACGCAATTGAACGAAACACAGTCCGAGCTCAACGAGTTGGCCGAGCAACGTAAAAATGCTTCGACCGGAAACGTCGCTGTCAGCAGTCTGTTGGATTTCCAAAGACATCAATTGATTTTGATCGGAAACACGCAGCATTTAAAACAACAGATTTCGACGCTTGAGCAAGAACGAACTCGCCGTGAAATCAAACTTACGAAAGCCCAACAGGCGGTTAAAAGTTTTGAAAAGCTACGAGCACAACAGGAAGAAGAATCGCAACGGGAAGAGGCGCTCCGTTTACAATCTCGACTAGATGAATGGTCAAATACTCGCGTTGTATCTGAAAAAGGAACCTAGGCGATGAAACGTTTGCTAAGTTTGTTCTTTTGGTTCTGCGCAGCAACCGTTATCTCGCAAGTCTGTATCTTGGGACTATCGTTCTTTCGCGGGAATCTTACCAAGAAATCGATAGTCCAAATCATTGCGTTGATGAACGGGATCGATATTCCGGGGGAACGACTGAAAAATGCGATCTCAGCCGGGCAGGATGTTCCTGTGCCGACACGCGACGAGATTCTCAACGCCAAGATCGAATCGAACCTGAATTATAAGAGTCGAGAGGAATCGATGAAACGCTGGCAGGGACAGCTGCAAACGGAACAAGACCGGTTGGAACTAGAAGGAATCAAGCTTGCCCAGCTTCGCAAAGAACACGACGCATTGGTAGAGCAGTTCAAGAAAGGCCGCCTTAGCCAGTCCCTCAAAGACGTACAAGACGTGCTGGAAATGGTCGCCCCAGAGCAAGCTAAAGAACAGCTGCTTAAAATGATTGAAGACAAGGCGATGGACGATGTTGTCGCAATTGTTAAAGCTTTGGACGAGGGCAAACGAAAGAAGATACTGGCGGAGTTTACCGGTGACGGCGATTCCGACAAACTAAAAGAAATTCTTAAAGAATTGCGAGTCGTCGAACCGAAGCCGGTTTCAACCCGAGTCGGCGACGCGACGAACAATGCGTCCGAAAACTGATTGAATTACTCTGAAAACAATGCTTACGGTGATGTGCACTAAGCCATCTTGGGGGGCCAAGCTGGTCGGTACTGTCGATGACCCGGCGAGCGTTTGGAGAGCATTTATATGGCGACTTCCGCTGCATCTGCGGCCGGTAGCGATAGCAATCGCGCGGCATACGCAAGAAATCTAGATTCCGGAGCCGATGGCAATCGACTCCGTTTGGATGGAGCAACGCTATCGGCGTTCGACTTGCTACTGGACCTACCGATCTTTGAGAATCAGATTCTACCGGCAAGTACGGATACGGACGTTAAGCCATCAGAGGATTTGAAAGACGAAGACAAATCCAGCTCGAATGATGAGGATTCAAGTCCTGTTGGATCAGAGTCAAACCAAACTCTCGTTCCTCTTCCAATCACAAACCGTATCGAAGAAACGTTGAAACGCGACACACGCCGCGTCGAAAGCAACGAACGCAAAGTAGATCCTGTGCCAGTCCCTGGAATCGACGAACCTAGAGGCAGCGATGTGCAAACCAAGCCATCGATCGACGTATCCAACGATTCGGTGCCTGTTCAATCAACCGCGGTTGCGCCGACAGAGCCTTTCGATGCTTCTTCGTCGGACCTGGAAAACAATGCCGAAATCGATCTGCTCGAACCGGTCGAGAATGAACCGTTGGTCGCTGTATCGGAGTCGGAACGTAGTGGCTTTGCGCAGAACGATCAGAACGACCGAGAACCCGTCGACATCGAGGTCCCATCGCTGGATCGCAAGGGAAAATCATCTAACGCTCGAATATCAGATGGTCGTCGAGATTTAGAGACCTCGAATGAGGCGTTGCTGGTTCAACAGGCTACCGATGCGAAGCAGTCTAAAAAGCAAGAGAAACGCGACGTTGATATAGACTCTGTAAAACGCTCGCAGAGCACTACTCCGTTTGTCAATCGTCGAGCCGACCGGCTAGCGGCGACGAAACGCGGTGAGCAATCCGACGATGAAAGCGAACAGAATGCGGACCAAAATGCGGAATCCACGAATGCAACTGGCAGCATCGAAATCCCCAAAGAACTCGCCTTCGATGACTCACTCAGCGAAAGCACGCAAATGGTGACACAATCGCTTGCGTTGCAAGGCGTCGAGCAACCGAGTTCAATTGCAACGGCGGCGGAATCTTCTACGACGCTACAAATCGCATCAACTCCTATACTCAGCACGGGAATCGTAGCGGCCGCGTCGGCAACCACCTCGGTTGTTGGGCTGGATGGCAATAAAGATGTCCAAGTGAATGGGGTTGGTGGTGTACAGGGCAGTCCCCAAAGCTCACAGAGTTCGGCTGGTCGTGGCACTACTTCGCTGTCAGGACGCGGTTCGTCGCTGTCGCCTTATCAGGAGCATCGAGTTCTTCAGCGAGTCCTCAAGGGGCTCGAACAACTCGATGATGGAGGAGGACAGGTTCGATTGCGTTTGCATCCGCCTGAACTGGGAAGCCTTCAAATCACGCTTCGTGTCGAAGCTCAGCAGGTCTCTGCGCTGGTCGAGGTCGAACACTCGGCTGCTCGCGACGTTCTTCTCGCCAATCTGCCTCAACTCCAAAGTCGCTTGGCAGATCAAGGATTGAATGTTTCTCAGTTCGATGTCCAAGTCGTCGATCCCAATCAGTTTAGCCAAGGGAGCGGACAAGGATGGGAGTCTAACAACGGGCAAGGAGCTGGTCAGAACAACGCCGATTTGAATCGTTCGTCGCGATATCTCGAACGGCTCCGAAACCAACTGGAACGCAGCCCGGCGACAGATGCGACGCGGTCGGTGCAGTCCCTATGGACGCGAAAAAACGGCGAACTCGACGTTAGATATTAGACTCTACGAGGCAAATGTCGCCTTTCGCTCTGCGAAAGGAAGCTTTTGCGGAGCAAGAGCCAACACTTCCTTTCGCGGGAGCGAAAGGTGACAATCATGAGTTCTCGGCCTAGCTAAGACGTTCACAACGAAGATTAACTCGCATGACACTCCCAGATTCGATTGCTCATTCCGACAATTCACTGACCGTTGCCGAACTGCAAAAAAAAGTCGACGATTGGTGCAACTCGATCGGCGTTCGTTATTTCAACGAATTGACGAATTTAGCTCAGTTGATGGAGGAAGTCGGCGAGTTGGCTCGGATATTTTCGAGAACTTATGGCGAGCAGAGCTGGAAAGATGGCGAGTCGGCCTATAATTTAGCGGACGAGATGGCGGATGTGCTGTTTGTTCTTGTTTGCCTGGCGAATCAAACGGGTGTCGACCTGACGGCGGCCGTAGATCGCAACTTGGAAAAAAAGACTCGGCGCGATGCAACTCGGCACCAAAACAATCCGAAACTCTAGTGCTTCATCTAACTTAGATTTTAGTGTGAGTAGCCGAATTCGTCAGAATTCGGACGCAGCTCGAAGGGCGATGTCTACTGCGCTTCCTCCGAAGTCTTACGACATCGGCTACGAATTGAAACCCAAAATCTAAAGTTGGATGAAGTTGGGGTCCGTATATATTATTTTATCGAGGTAACTCATGAGTTTAGTCATCATGCGGCGTATCAAGTTTTGTGCCGGTCACCGATTGTTCAAACATGGTGGCAAATGTGAGCACTTTCACGGCCATAACTACGTTGCCGACTTCTTTGTGACTGGCGAAACGCAAGACAGTGTCGGTCGCGTGGTCGACTTTGCTGAGCTCAAAACTCGTTGCAAAGGTTGGCTGGACGAGCATTGGGATCACAGTTTTCTGATCTCCGAATCGGATGATAACGCGAGAAAAGCACTTCAAATGGTAGTGCCGTCGAGGTTTTTCGAGCTCCCGTACAATCCAACAGCCGAGAACATGGCGAAATACCTGCTTGAGGAAGTCTGCCCGGATGTGTTGAAGGGGACGGGCGGCCGAGCTATCCGCGTTCGTATTTGGGAAACGGATGAATCGTTCGCAGAAGCGATCGTCGATGAGTCGACCGGATTCGTTTCTACGGCGATGAGCGACGCCGAGTTTTCGAACTAGTGCCTCATCCAACGTAGATCCTCGCGTGGGTAGCCGAATTCGTCAGAATTTGGACGCAGTTCGAATGGCGTTGTCTACTGCGCTTCGTCCGAAGTCTTACGACATCGGCTACGAATGGAAACCCGAAATTGCCAAAACAAAAAAACGGTAGCAATATTGCTACCGTTTTTTATTTGAAGGAATCTTGAGACTCGAATTCGATCGCGACTACCGAGACGCCTACTCAGCGTTCGGAGACGAGATCAATGGCCCTTCGCTACCGAGTCCACCTTTGAGCTCTTGCGATGGCCGTTCGACCTTGCCAGTGATCGGTGGCTCGGCAGCTCGCTCTTGTTCTTCGCTCCACTCGACACGTTTACGCGAGAGGCCGATCTTTCGCTCGTCGCTGTCGACCCGTAGGACCTTGACCTCGATCTCATCGCCAACTTTGACGATTTCTTCGGGGTTTTCGATCTTATGATCGGCCAGTTCCGAGATGTGCAGCAGGCCTTCGAGACCGTCTTCGAGTCCGACGAAGACTCCGAAGTTAGTAATCTTGGTGACCTTGCCACGCACGATTTGACCCGACTGGTACTTCTCAGGAATGGTGGTATTCCATGGATCGTCGTCCATTTGTTTGAGTCCCAGCGCAATTCGACGGCGACTTTGATCGACACTCAAGACGCGGCAATCAACCACTTGGCCCTTTTCGAGAACCTCGTTTGGATGGCTAATCTTGCGAGTCCATGACATATCGGAAACGTGCAATAGGCCATCGATACCTTCTTCAAGCTCGATGAACGCACCGTAGTTGGTAAGATTTCGAACCTTGCCGGTAACCATGCTGTTCTCTGGATACTTGTCGACCACGATATCCCAAGGATTCGCTTGGGTCTGCTTGATGCCCAGCGACAATTGCTGGCCTTGTGGGTCGACACCGAGAATCTTGACATCGATCTTGTCGCCGGTTTGAACCATCTCGCTTGGATGATTGATTCGGCGAGTCCACGACATTTCGCTGATGTG
>JANPLJ010000361.1:0-1803 GCA_031426475.1 Pirellulaceae bacterium
CGATTCGTCCAAAGTCTGACGACTTCGGCTACGGTTTGTCGGGCCTTTTCGGGGAGGGATTTAGGGAGTCACTCGTTTCATCCACGTCGCTCGATCGATCACTTCGCTGATGAAGTGCTGCTGAGCGCATAAAATGGACCGATGCAACTCTTCATCGGTCACTTTGCCAGCTTGGTTGTCGAGAGCCAACGTTCCCGTCGCGTCGCTGAGGAACTCGACTTTGTAACCGAGATGCATCGCTTGGCGAGCGGTCGTATCACAGCAAATGTGCGTCATATAGCCAGCGATCGTGACCGTGTCGATCTTGCGGGCATCGAGCCACTCTTTGAGCGATGTATTTGTGAAACAGCCTGGCAAGCCTTTTTCAAGCGTCAAATCGCAGGGACGCTCTTCCAGTTCGCGGTGCAATTTCCAACCGTCCGAACCTCGCTGAAAAATCGGCAGCACTGTCTCATGGTGCTGAACGAATACCGTCGGTACTTTAGTGGCTCTAGCATGATCTACCACTTCCAGCAACTGGGGAAAGTGGTCTTTCGGATGCGTGATAGGCAAAGCACCCGTAAAATATTCGTTCTGAACGTCGATTACCAAAAGTGCACGATTCATATCAGTTTAATTCTTTTCTTTAGTTTGGGCGGAAACGAAACCATCGCTTGACCAATCCGACCGACCAACCTTAGACTCTAGTCTTTGGATAGCTGGTGATAAGTTACTTCGGGCTCCGAAGAAGCACCTGTTAGCTGTATTCTAATGGTCTTTTCGGAGTCGTGGGACGTGCCTGCAACGTGTGTTATCGGTTTGCAATGGGGAGATGAAGCCAAGGGCAAATTGGTGGATCTTCTAGCCCCCCAACACGATATCGTAGTTCGATATCAAGGCGGGGCGAACGCGGGTCACACCGTTGTGAGTGGCGAAAACGTTTACAAATTGCACCATGTCCCAAGCGGAATCCTGCACCCGCAAGTGACCAATGTGATCGCCCCTGGCGTTGTCATGGAGCCGACAACGCTTTTGAAGGAACTCGACGGCCTCCTTGCTCGCGGCATCGATCCATTGAAAAACCTGATGATCAGCGAGCGAGCTCATTTGGTAATGCCATGGCATCTGGTCGAGGACAAGATATCCAGCCGCCAAAAGGTGAGCGGTGAAGGGATCGGATCGACGCTTCGTGGGATCGGACCGTGCTACCAGGACAAAGTTGGCCGAACGCACGCGCTTCGACTAGCCGAAATCTTGGCTCCCAAGCTTCACGAACGCATCACAGAAATATGCGAATACAAACGAAAATGGTTGTCGGCGATGGCGGAACCAGGCGATTTGGATGTGCTCGTGCCCGACGCGATTTACGAAAACGCCAAGGTGTGGGCTGAACGCCTAAGACCGCTTTCCAAAAACACCACGGATTTTCTCCTCGACCAACTCGACATCGGCAAACAGCTGCTGATGGAAGGCGCTCAAGGTTCATTGCTCGATATCGACCACGGGACGTTCCCTTTCGTCACCAGCAGCAACGCATCGGGCGTTGGCGTGTCGAGCGGTTCCGGCGTTCCCGGCAAATGGATCACGAAGATGATCGGCGTTTGCAAAGCCTACTCGACACGCGTCGGTGGCGGGCCGTTCCCAACGGAACTGAAAGATGAAACCGGCAAAAAAATTCGAGAAATTGGCCGAGAATTCGGGACGACAACCGGACGACCCCGGCGATGCGGTTGGTTCGATGCGGTCGCCGTTCGTTATACCGCTCGATTGAGCGGAATCGATCGCTTATCCTTAATGATGATGGACGTTTTGAGCCACTTTGAC
>JANPLJ010000362.1:0-2930 GCA_031426475.1 Pirellulaceae bacterium
GTCCTGGTTCCCCTGGAAGAAACCTACCGCAAAGCTTATCACGGCGGTGCGCGTCGCTGGCGAGAAGTTTTGGAAGCAAATCAGGTTTGACATCATTATTATTTGGTTGATGGGGCTCGTAGGTTATGACACGAAGCAGACTTCGCCTTGAACGGGTCGCACGGGTACAATGTCTGCATGACCGAAACTCCGTCTCAGCAATCATCCGACAAAATTCTTGGGTTTAGCCATGCCGCTGAGAAAGTAAAAGCCTTTCCGCAAAGTACGGGCGTCTATCTGATGAAGGATGCGCAGGGGGTTGTCATCTACATCGGAAAGGCCAAGAACTTGCGGAGTCGGGCCTCGAGCTACTTTCTGCAAGCGGCGGCTGTGGAAATGCGGACCGCCGACTGGATCCACGAGATCGCCGACATCGACTATATGGATTGTGCTAGCGAAGTCGATGCACTGCTAACCGAAAATCGTCTGATTAAGGATATCCAGCCGCGGCACAACAGGGATCTCAAGGACGACAAAACTTTCCCCTATCTAATGATCACGACGCACGAAGATTACCCGCGTGTCGAAGTCACGCGGACGCCCAAGGCCAGCGGTGCAAAACTCTACGGTCCGTTCACCAGCGCTGGTCAATTGCGTGGCGCGATTCAAGTGATGCAACGCGTCTTTAAATTCAGAACCTGTGCACTCGATATCGAAGAAGCCGACACTCGGTGGAAATGGTTCCGTCCGTGCCTGCTCGCCTCGATCGATCAATGCACAGCCCCCTGCAACTTACGAATCAGCAAAGAAGACTATCGCCGCGATATCCGACGACTTCAAACCTTTCTGGACGGAGGGTCGGTCCGCTTGTTGGCTCAAATGCGAGAGGAAATGTCGGAAGCCTCCAAACAGCTCGATTTCGAAAAAGCGGCTCGCTTGCGTGACGAAATCCGGCTGCTCGAAAACCTAGATCGTCGAGGTGAAATCGACACCCATGCGCAGCCCGAGGTTTTTCATATTGATCCCAAGCGTGGTTTGCGAGGATTGCGCAAGACGCTTGGCATGGACCGCGAGCCGCGGGTGATCGAAGGAGTCGATATCGCTCATCTCGGTGGTACGGATACTGTCGCTTCCTTGGTTCAATTCATCGATGGCTTACCGTTCAAGCCAGGCTATCGACGCTACAAGATCCAAGGCGTCCAAGGAATTGATGACTTCCGTAGCATTCACGAAGTGGTCTCGCGTCGTTTTCGCAAGCTGAATGACGAACAATTGACGTACCCTGATCTTCTGATGATCGACGGCGGAAAGGGCCAACTCAACGCGGCGCTCGCCGCGTTTCGGGATCAAGGTCTCACGCCGCCAAAAATCATTTCGCTGGCCAAACGCGAAGAAGAGATCTATCAACCGGGCGAATCGGAACCGATTCGACTCAGTCGCCATGCATTTGCGCTGAGGCTTCTGCAGTACGTACGTGATGAAGCCCATCGATTCGCCCAACACTATCATCACATCCTGCGCCGCAAATCGACGTTAGAGGATATGCTCGACTAGGGCTCTTTCCAGATTAGAATTTGGCGAAACGGAACTCGTCAAGAGTTTCGGATTCCCCCGCAGCCCCCCAAATCTTGACGACTTTTAATACAGGCGAACCCTAAATTTCAATCTGGAAGCAGCATGCAGATATCAACGATCAGCCATAAATTCAAGTCTTTCGTCGAGCAACGCGTGCAACGGCTTCGCCAGCGTTCGAGACGTCGTTTATTCGTCGAGCAGCTAGAAGATCGCCGATTGATGGCGGTCGGTACGGGTTTCGACGACGTTGTCGTCGGAGCTGCCAGAGCCGACGATGGTACTGGAATCAGCAACGTCATCGACCGTGCCGGCGGCGATCATATCTTGACCAGTCAAGGTGCTGACGTTTTGATCGGAGGCCATGGTGCGGACACGTTCATCGTCATGGACACCACGTTCCGTTCGCTCGTCGGTGGGACAGGTAATGACACGCTTGACTTGCGCGTCCCACTCGACCTGACCACGATCCGCGACAATCGTATTCTTGGTTTCGAAGTCATCGACATCACGAATGGAACAACCAACAACACGCTCACGCTCACTCATCGCGAGGTGCTCAATCTGCCCGACAGTTCCAATACCTTAACGGTCATCGGCAACTCCGGCGATTGCGTTGGATTCGAGTCGGGTTGGATCAAGGACGCTAACCCCGATTTCGCCGGCTTCCAAATCTTCATCAAGGGGGCAGCCAAGCTCCGGGTATCGCCGGAAGTCGCCATCCAAATTACCGTCATCGACTTAACAAACCTCGGAGCGGCTGGCACCATCGTCAATGGACAAGCGGAATATGACAATAGCGGCATTTCGGTCAGCAACGCCGGGGACATCAACGCAGACGGATTCGACGATATCATCGTCGGGGCGCCTTCCTTTTTTTTAAGCGGCGACAACAAATTGTTAAAAAAAAAATTACCTTGCGGCAGCATTTTCTAAGACGCACGTGTCTTTACTATCACTACCCTAATAATTTAGACAGTTTTCCCTGATTATCAATGCTTTTTAAAATTAAAAATTAACGTAAACATGAGAAAAATCGCATCACTGTTCACGATGCTTATGCTCTTCACAGCATTTGCATTTGGCCAGAACCGGATGATAACCGGTACTGTGACCGATGAAAAGGGCGACGCTTTGCCCGGAGCATCTGTAACCATTAAAGGTACTCGTACAGGTGTATCGGCCGATAATACGGGCCAATTCCGCATTTCTGCTAAAACCGGCGACGTCCTGGTAGTATCAGGCGCTGGCCTGGAGCCAACAGAAGCGACCGTGGGCGCTGGAAGTACAGTTAGCTTGTCTGTAAAAAGGTTAGTATTAACTGGTACAGAGGTAGTTGTAACTGCTCTTGGACAAACACGTCAGCCAAAAGAACTTGG
>JANPLJ010000363.1:0-12710 GCA_031426475.1 Pirellulaceae bacterium
TACTTTGTATTTCTTTCGACGACACTTCGGTCGGCCTTGATCGAAGATTTTGAGAACTTCTCACTTCTCGATCAATCTGGGACCAGTGTCGTGTTGCCTGGACGAATGTATGTACCGCCCGAAGCTGCCAGCGGGCCACGGCCATTGATCCTTTTCCTGCATGGCGGCGGCGGCAATCTGGGAACCAACAACACATCGCATATCCAAAGTGGAAATATCGATAACTTGCTCGCTGAAGCGAAACGACGAGGCGCTTTTCTCTATTCGCCTCAAACAGCGACCAACTGGGCAAATATTGCCATCACCAATAACGTGATGACGATGGTCGGTCGATCACTTTCTCAGTTTGCCATCGCCAGCGACCGAGTTTACATCACAGGTCTTTCGCTCGGGGGCGGAGGCACCTGGAACATGCTTAGTCGCTACGGTGAAACCTTTGCGGCTGGAGTCCCTATTTGCGGTGTCGCTCCGACCGCCACTTTTGCGCCAGCCAATCTGGTAGACGAACCCCTTTGGACTTTTCACGCCAGGAACGATACGACGGTACAAGTGACTACGACTCGAAACAATGTCAGCAACATCCTTCTTGCGGGCGGAGTGACGCCGCCAACCTACCCGAGTGATACGCTTGATTTTAACTACCAGTCATCATCACTCGATCTTCGATACACCGAGTTTGCTACAGGTGGACACGCGATTTGGAATCGCGTCTATTCGACACCTGCGATGTACGACTGGATGTTCGCACGTTCCATCCCCGAGCCATCATCGGCCTCCCTTTTATTCAGCGTTATTTTGTTTGGATCCAGAAGCCGCCGCCGAGCGTAAGGTGAAATTGGATTTTAATGCGAGCGTTGATTTGCTGACACAGCCGTCGGAGGCCTGCGTGACGTTGCCCGCGAAGTCTGCTAGGTAACCCCGCCTGTATTCTAGGACCGGAGGCTTCCAGTTGGCGCGTCGGACAGCCAACTGTTCATCGCTGACATGCAACGTGACTTCGCCAGCCAGTAAGTCAAAGCTGATTAGATCATTGTCATGGATGAAGGCAATCGGTCCGCCGAGCACTGCTTCTGGGCTGCAATGGATTCCGATTGCTCCATGTGAAATCCCCGAAATGCGAGTATCCGAAACGACTGCAACTTTGCCGACCAGCTCAGGGATACTGAGTGCGGATGTTGCGAGTACGATTTCAGGCATTCCGGCGGCAACCGGTCCTAGCTCTCGAATCACGACGACATGACCGGGTCGAATCCGACGCGAGTTTACCGCATCGACGACTTCTTTGCCGCTTGAAAAACAGATGGCGGGCCCTTTGAATCTTGGTTCACTGAGACTGGAAACTTTAAAAACCATTCCATCGGGCGCAAGATTTCCAAAGCAAATCTGAATATCTGCGAAGGGCTTGAAGGGCGATGAAGATGAAGCGACCAGTTGGTGTCCAGGGGGTGGCGTTTTGGCAAGTTTTAAATTGTCAGCCAACGTCTGTCCTGTTACGGTTTGTTGGTCACCGTCGAGAAGACCTGCTTCCAGCAAGTGTTTCAACAAAACCGAAGTGCCGCCGATCCGATGCAAGTCGACCATAGTATGTTTCCCGCGCGGCGCAAAATTGCAAAGGACGGGCGTCTTTCGAAAAATGGCCTGGAGATCGCGAAGTCCAAATGCCACATGAGCTTCACGAGCAAGTGCCAGCAGATGCAAAACTCCGTTGGTCGAACCACCTGCGGCTGCGATGGTCGTTGCTGCATTTTGAAATGCCCCGCTCGTAAGAATATCTCGTGGACGAAGTTGTCGTTCAAGCAATTGTCGGACGAGTCTACCGGCTTGTTGGCATTCAAGCTTCTTGCCGGAATCGATTGCGGGAGTCGAACTGCTTTGAGGTGGCATCAAACCGATGGCTTCCATCGCCAACCCCCAAGTATTGAATGAAGCGGATATCCCACATCCACCTGGCCCTGGACACGCGACTCGTCGAATTGCTTCGGCTTCCGCCTGCGAAACGACTCCAGCGTCCGCTTGGGCCTGGACATCATAAACGTCCAGGATCGACACGTCGCGACCGTTATAGCATCCTGGATGGATGCTGCCACCGCTGAGGATTAGCCCTGGGAAGTTTGTTCGAGCCAATGCCATTGCGAAACCAGGACCATTCTTGTCGCAATGGTGCAATCCGACCATCGCGTCATAGCAGTGGGCCGTGATAACACATTCAGCAGACGTTGCAATCAAGTTCCGCGATACCAGACTTGCACTTCCACCTTCCAAACCTTGGGTAAGATTATCGCTGACTGCAGGTGTCCCGAAAGGGAATCCGAGTAAGCCTGCCGCGCGACAACCTTCAGCGACATCGCTTGCCAATTGATATGCATGAACGTTGCATAGATTTCCCTCCAATAGCGGGACGCCGATCCCGACCTGTGGTTTCCCTAAATCATCATCGCTCATCCCCAGACCGTAAAAGAATGCTTTGACACCTGGCTGCCAACCGGCGGTAAGTTGGCGGCTATTCCAATTAAGGAGCATATCTTTGGCAACCCACTCGCAATTTTCTGCGTTTTGTTGGAAAATCCCCTATGTCGAAGGAGATCGTACTAGAAAAACCGGCTAGCATCTACTCGCGTTATGCATACGGTTGAAGTGATAGACTTCGCGTACCGAAGCCTTGATCCGTTCGCTCTATCCTAGTCGGATCGACTCCGTAGCCGAAGTCGTCAGACTTTGGACGAGGGGACGACAACGTTGTAATTCCAACCGATCCGGACTCTTACGAATCCGACTATTATCCTTTCATGCGGAATAAATCGATGCGTATTTTAGTCTCCGGTGCTACTGGTAAAGTCGGACAGGCGTTTATTCAGCGTTTTTTCGACGAACCTCGTTTTGAAAATACCCCTGTCCGCGCTCTCTGCCATCATCGCGAACTGCAGCCGCATGACCGACTGGAAGTGGTTCGAGGATCGATTGAAGATCGAGCCTTCGTCCAAGAAGCTGTAAAAGATGTAACTCACGTACTGCATCTTGTAACCAGCAAAGAAACCCCAGAGTCGATCATGGATGTCGCGGTCAAAGGGATGTTCTGGCTGCTCGAAGCGTGTAGAACAAGCGAGATTTTTCAGCAGTTCTTGATGGTAGGCGGCGACGCGGGAATGGGACATTTCTTCTATCCGCATCCCGTACCCGTGACGGAGGAGCAAAAGCATTCGGCGTATCCAGGTTGCTACGCGCTGTCCAAGGTGCTCGAGGAAGTAATGTTGGAACAGTACTACATTCAATACCAATTGAATGGATGTTGTCTTCGCGCACCTTGGATCATGGAGAAAGACGATTTCAAATATCAGCTTTCGTTTGCAGACGACGTTTTCGGCGGGCCCCGATGGTGCGATCTTGTTGGTGCAGAGAAAGCTGCCCAGTATGCTCGCAGTCAATCGATTCCGGTTCCACTGGATGCCAGCGGCGAAGGCCTGCGACGAAACTTTGTCCATGTTGACGACCTTGTCGATGCTATTCTCATGGCGATCGACCATCCGAAGGCTAGGCATCAGACTTTCAACGTTTGCATGGATGAACCGATCGATTACGCGAAGATGGGAGACTATCTAGCTAAAACTCGGGGTCACAGCTTGGTACGAATACCGACGGAGTTTCATTCCACTTGGTTAGATAATTCGAAAGCGAAATTTTTGCTAGGTTGGCGTCCGACATATGACTTACCGCGCTTGATCGATTCCTCGTTTGACTACGAACGTCCTGCGGATGATCCTAGGATTATTTGGTATCCAGGTTGATTGCTGGATAAGTCCGTCACATTCTCTTGAAAAAACTTACTCACAAGGCATCACGTGATCAACAAAATCGTCTTTCTATGTATGACCCTTGGCCTTCTCGTCAGACCGGGCATTGCTGAAGATAGAGTTGGAGCGAACGGGCTGAAGAAAGCGGTTATCGATTTAGCTTTCGTCCAAAACCCAGCCACCCTCGAGACGAAGGTTATCCAGGATTGGACGCCAGTCGCGAAAGAACCAACGATTCGACAAAAGTTGATCGAGATCACGGTTTGCGAATGGTGGCCAGGGCAGAAGGTTCGACTGCCCCTTACGCTCGTTGCGCCCGTCGGCGGCGAGCCGTGCAAGAATGTAATCGTCTCAAACATGGGGTTGGCGCTGAAACCCACCCTCCCAACTGGATCCGCTCTACGGCTCCTCAAAGAAAAAGGCGTCGGTGTTGTGCTTGTCGGAATGAGTACGATCGACTCGATGGAACCCAAGGGGGAGCTACACCTCGGAATGAAAAAGCAACTCCTCGCCACCAAAGATGCAAAGTTCACTCCAGCTTGGATTTGGGGTATGAGCGATATGCGGGCCCTTACAGCGGCGATCGTTGAAAAAGAAGTCTTTCAGCCAAAGAAAGTTTTAGCGACGGGAGGATCGAAACGAGGCGTCGGTGCTGCAGTGGCTGGAATTCACGATCCGCGTTTCACCGCAATTTTGCCAGTCGTCGCGCCGCCTTTAGGGAATCCAGGGGGTGCGTATGTTATTGGTACCGATGCGTCTGAGATCGTTGCGGCAAACGAATCGTTTCTTTCGGCACTTGAGAACGAAAATCCGTTGCAACTCCCTTCAACTGCTCGAAAGGCGTTGATTGATCGCCAAGAACGACGCGGTACCGAGAGGATCACTCGCGATGAGGCCCTGGCAGCCGAGTGGAAGGAGAATGAGATCGTAGCCATGAATGATGTCGCATGGGACGTCTGCCGAATCGCGAATCGGATGGACGAGCTCAAGAAACGCGGTTTAGCAGTTTTCTACAACGTAGGAACCAATGATAGCGTCAGCCCAGAGCTTGTCGACCTCGGCAAACGATTCCCACAGTTCCCGATCTACATTGTTCCCGGCGGACAACACGGAGGCCCGAAGGATTCGGGGTTTACTCGACAGGTTCCATCGCAAAAAGAGGTTGAAGATAACCTGTATGCTTTCGCATCTCATCATTTCTTCGAGTCGCGTCCGATGGTCGAGCCTCCAAAGATTGGATACGTCTGGGATAGCAGCAAACGAAAGCTCCGTGTAAGTGCAACTTTTCCCAAAGAAGTCGAACCTCAGAAGAACGAGGTCTCGTGGTCCGTGAACCGTCACGTTCCTTACACGTTAGCCTTTGAATATGACGCATGGAAAACAACGTCTCTTTCAAAAAAGGAAGGCAATAAATTCAGCGGCGAGATTTCCTTAGAAAAAGAAGCAACATCTGTTGAATTCGTTACGACGCATACGCACACCGTCGACGATATCCCGCTCTCTATTTCAAGTCCATTGATCCGAATCGAAACGCGATAGCCGTCAAGACACATCCCGTAGCCGAAGTCGTCAGACTTTGGACGCAGTGCGAGGGTCGCTGGCGTATCATCCAGATTCTGACGAATCCCGGCTACGGGAGAGTGCTCGGCATAGAGACTGCTACACTTCGAATGACTCGAGCAACTCTACGACCGTCCGTACCATCGTAGCGGTGGCGCCGGCGTCGGTCCATGATTTGGGAGAATCGAGAAAAGCGGGACCGGCGATATCCAAGTGCGTCCAAGGTGTCTGGCCAACAAACTCTTCGAGGAACTTTGCTGCGGTGATCGCGCCGCCCCAGCGTCCTTCGCCGACGTTCTTGATATCCGCAACTTTCCCAGCGATCTGTTCGGTATAGAACGGGTACATCGGTAGTGGCCATGCGTATTCGCCGACCCGTCGCGCAGCATCCAGCAACTGCTGCTGCCAACGTTCATGATTGCTCATCGCGCCGACGACATCGTTTCCGAGAGCCACAACACATGCTCCCGTCAGCGTTGCGAAATCGATCAAGTGTGACGGCTTATGATCCAATGCGACATTCAACACATCTGCCAACACCAACCGCCCTTCTGCATCCGTGTTGTGGATCTCGATCGTCTTGCCACTTCGAGCAGTTACGACATCGCCGAGTTTAAAGGCATCACCTGAAATGAGATTCTCTACCAAGCCTACCAATCCGATGATCGGTTGGTCAAGCTTCAGCAACGCTGCTGAACGCATGATTCCGAGTACTGTCGCTGCACCCGCCATATCGCACTTCATCGTCAACATGCCATCGGTTGGCTTGATCGATAACCCACCCGAATCAAACGTTACACCTTTGCCGACCAAGGCAATGGGCGGCTTGGCTGACTTGTTGCCCGCATACTTCATGATGCAAAGACGGGGTGGCTTCACTGAACCTCGAGCGACTGCCAGCAACGCACCACATTTTTCGCTTTCCAACCGCGCTTGATCCCAGACTTCGATTTCTAGCCCAACTTCATTGCAAACTGCGACAGCTTCGTCGGCAAAGCTCTCGGGGTAAAGATAGTTTGGCGGCAGGTTCACAAGGCGTCGAGCGATATTCATGCTTTCCCCGATCACAGAACCAGCAGCAAGCGTCGCCGTACCAACTTCGAACCAATGGATTTCATCAGGAGCGAAAAGCGAACGTTCAGCGCGGAACAGATCCTGCCCGACGCCGCCGGTAATACTTCCGATGACGGATGACTTCAAAAACAGGTCGTCGCCGTTGAACCCCGCATAGGCAATTCGCTTGCGATTCTTGTTGCCAGCCATCGTCTTGGCGGCCGTTGCGGCCGCGCGGTAACCCACTCCCGCGTCGCGTGACTCAAGTGCCCCCAGTCCCACGATCGTCAGTTGCTTCGCTCGGATGCCAGACGGCAATAAAATCGAGGTTACCTTGAATGGCTTCGTGGAGAGCTCTTCGGATTCCACTAGTTTCTTTAAAACACCGTTCGTCGCAGCATCCAGCGCCGAAAAATGCCGCGATGTTGGCCATTCGTTTCCCAATCCAAGAACAAGGCCATCGCAATTGAAATCTACGGGATTACCTTGTGCGGCATCAATTTTCATAAGGCTCAGTTTTTTGGTTCTGTATAAACTTTTTCAGCTCAGGCCATGATGCGCCAGATAACGTTCAGCATCGAGCGCGGCCATGCAACCCGTTCCCGCAGAAGTGATCGCCTGTCGATAGTTATCGTCCGAAACGTCGCCTGCGGAAAAAACACCTTCTACGCTCGTATCCGTTCGGAAGGGCTTCGTCCATTTAATGTAGCCCGTTGCATTCGTCTCTACTTTGCCATTTAAGAACGCAGTGTTCGGTGTATGACCAATGGCAACGAACATGCCTCCAACGGTCAGTTCACGCGTCGAATTGTCGACGGTGCTCTTGAGCCGCAATCCCGTTACTTGTTTTTCATTGCCCAATACTTCTTCGACAACACTGTTCCAAACCAATTCGATCTTGGGATGATTCTTCGCGCGATCTTGCATCACCTTGGATGCCCGCAACGAGTCGCGGCGGTGAATGAGATAGATCGTTGCGGCTCCGGCAAGGTTTGCAAGGTAGCTCGCTTCTTCGACCGCAGTATCACCGCCGCCAATCACCGCCAACGGCTTACGACGGTATATCGGTAACCCGCCATCGCAAACAGCGCATGCACTTACTCCTTTGTTTTTATATTTTTCTTCCGATTCAAGCCCCAGGTAGTTTGCTCGAGCTCCCGTGGCAATGATCACGGTATGCGCCTCGATGGTTTCACCACCACCAGTAAAAACCTTGTGGGGTTTTTGGCTAAAGTCAACATCGACAATATCGTCACCGACGACTCGGGTTCCAAAGTTGAGCGCCTGTTGCTTCATCAGCTCCATCAGCTCGACCCCTTGGACGGCGTAGTGAGACACGCCCTCTTTTTCATGCGCGGGACCTTGTGGTACCGGCGGCAGATTGCTTTGACGATCCTTGTCGACCGCGCTTTCGATAAAAGCCCGAATGTTTCCTGACGGAAACCCGGCGTAATTTTCAACTTCGGTTGTGAACGCCAGTTGGCCGAGCGGAATCATTTCCGGTCGGACGGTGCCTTCATAGAGAAGCGGATTGAGATTCGCTCGTGCCGCATAAATCGCCGCAGACCAGCCCGCCGGTCCGCTTCCAATGATGACGCATTTTTCGATAGCCATAGTTTCATTCATTACCAGACGTCGTTGGGTCTGGATATCGAGTTAGTTAAATATGCTTGTCCACTCAACGAAACAAGAGCCTGAAGCGTAAGCGAAGGACCGTTCGTGAGAGAATTCGTCGCTTACGCTTCCGGCTCTTGCTGCCATCATGGTTAGTGATGGGATGGATGCGAGTCGCAAACTGCTAGGAGATTGTAGACGCAAGCCAACTACAGAGAAAGAACCCCTATTCGCCATCGAAGCGGCCACGTGGGCTGCCGCTCCAACCGAGTTTATCGCGAAGTGTCATATAGTCGTTCTGCCCGGGCACCGAGATCAGCTCAAAGCTGGCATCGGCTCGTTTCACTTGAACGCGATGATCGATCTCAAGCTGACAAACGACTCGACCGTCCACGACGACGCTTGCCGACGGGTGTGGGGCATGCAACCGAAGCTCGAAAACGCGGTCTGCGGTGTCGACAATCGGACGCATCGTCAGCGTATGAGGACTAATCGGGCTAATGACAAACGCCTGCAGATTTTTTCTCAGGATCGGACCGCCCGCCGAGAGATTGTGCGCCGTCGACCCGACGGGGGTACTCACGATCAATCCGTCGCAGTTGTAAGTCGTTGCCAGCATTTCGTCGATGTGGAGCTCGATTTGAAGCATCGAATAAGGCGGCCCACCTAGAATCGAGGATTCATTCAAACCAAGCTGACGAAACACTTCTTGACCATTCTTAAAAACAGTGCATTCAAACATTAAGTGCTGTGTCACCGCGAAACTTCCCGCGCACACTTCGGGCCAAACGTCGAGAAAACGATCCGGTGAAAGCGCTGCAAGGAAACCCAGGCGTCCTAGGTTGACCCCTAGCACAGGTTTTTGAAAATGGCCCATCTGTCGGGCTGACTGAAGAATGGAGCCGTCGCCTCCAAGAACCACCACGAAATCGGCTGAGCACTCATCGAATTGATATTTGAATTTTTGATCGATCGCCAATACGTCAGCGAATCGACGAATCACCGGCTCCAATCTCTCTAGCTCGCGCGCGACGCGAGTCTTGTTGGGATTGACCAATAGTACAACGCGAGGACGCGTCCTGTTTTGCGAGAGCCATGGTGCCACCGAACAACTCGCTTATGATGAAACCGTCGATTCTGCGTTGGAAAAACGTTGAGCTAACTGACGACAAACTTTGGCGATACCGGACGCATCAAGCGAGAAGTCCGCGAGCAGCTCGTTTCGATCGCCGTGTTCCACGAACTGATCGGAGATCCCTAGCGTCTTCACCCCACGTGTGTCCCAACCTTCTTGGCACGCGAGTTCTAGAACCGCACTGCCAAATCCACCCATCAACGCGCCTTCCTCTGCAGTGACTACGAATCGGCACTCTTGAAAGACCCTCGCAAGCAATTCTCGGTCGAGAGGTTTAATGAATCGTGAATTGATCACGGCAACACCAATGCCTTCTTTCAAAAGCAAATCAGCCGCGGCCAGCGCGTTGGCAACCATCGCTCCACTCGCGACAATCGCCCCGTCACTTGCCCAGCGAATGACTTCGCCCTTGCCCAATTCAATCGGTTGACTCGGACGAGGAATCATCCCGGCGGTGGCTTTGGGATATCGGATCGCGGTCGGTCCTGAATGATTCAAACAGAACTCGAGCATCGGCTCCATTTCCGTCGAATCGGCTGGAGCCATCATGACCATGTTTGGGAAGACGCGAGTGTAACCGATGTCGAAGAGTCCGTGATGCGTTGGACCATCTGGACCGGCTAGGCCAGCGCGATCCATCATCAAAACAACCGGCAGATTCTGGAGCGCGACTTCTTGGAAAATCTGATCGTAAGAACGTTGCATGAATGTCGAATAGATCGACACGATCGGTCGAAGCCCAACCTTGGCATGCCCAGCCGCAAACGCAACCGCGTGCGATTCGCAGATCCCCACGTCAAAGAATCGTTCAGGGAATTCGTCACGCACCGGCTCGAGTTTGTTTCCTTGGCACATGGCCGCCGTCATCACGGTCACGCGTTCATTCTTCCGCATCTGACTCAAGATCGCGTCGCGTGCAAAGTTCGTATACGCAGGCTTGCCGCCGATATCGAGCACTTTCGGCTTGCCAGCTTGGTCTTCGAATGCGGGCGGCGTGTGAAAATAGACCGGGTCGGCTGCAGCCGGTTGATAGCCGTGCCCTTTTTCCGTTACGACATGCAATAGGATCGGCCCGGAAAGTTCCTTGCACATCTGAAGATACTTGCGAAGCAGGCTAATATCGTGACCATCGATCGGGCCGAAATATCGAAAGCCGAACTCCTCAAAGAGCATGCCGCCAACCATGCCCGCTTTGACGCCTTCTTTGATCTGTGCCAACAGTCGTTCGGTGGGATCGCCGAAGACTGGAAGTCGATTCAGCACTTTGACGACTTCGGATTTCAGTCCTGTATAAAAAGGATTCGAACGCAACCGATCAAGATAATTCGCGACCGCTCCTACGCGGGGGCAGATCGACATCTTGTTGTCGTTCAACACAACAATCAGATCTTTCTCAAGCTCCCCAGCGTTGTTCAAGGCTTCGAAGACGATGCCGGACGGAAGCGCTCCGTCGCCGATGACAGCGACACTTTTGCGATGCCCCTCGTTGCGAAGATCGTCGCCGCTTTTCAGCCCTAACGCCGTCGAAATACTACAGCCCGCGTGACCGGTCATGAACAAGTCATATTCGCTTTCGACCGGATTCGGGTAGCCCATCAACCCGCCGCGTTCTCGAATCGTCGTGAATTCGTGATATCGCCCCGTGATCAACTTGTGTGGATAGATTTGATGACCGGTATCCCAAATCAAGCGATCACTGCGGAAATCAAAAACGCTATGCAGTGCGAGACAGAGTTCGACGACGCCAAGGTTCGATGCAAAGTGAGCAGTTCGAGTCGATAGGAGATTGCAAAGAACGTCTCGGATCTCGTTCCCCAGTTTTTCTAAATCGGAGACGGACAATTGATGTAGATCGTAAGCGGATTCCAATCGCGATAAAATCTCGTGCATAACTCTAGTGTTTCCTTTCCAATATGTACTGGGCAAGTTGGACAAGCGGCGTTCCATTCACACCGAAGGCCTCAACGGCTTCAATCGCCCTCTCAGTGTAATCTCTCGCAGCCGCAAGGCTTGCGTCAACGCCATAGAAACCCGGGTAAGTCAATTTTCCACGTTGAATATCCTTGCCTGTCCGTTTTCCGAGCGTTTCCGGATTTCCCTGCACATCCAGCAAATCGTCTACAATCTGAAAAGCCAGCCCAATCGATTTCCCGTACGTCGAAAGTTTTTGCAACTGCTCCACAGTTGCAAACCCCAGTAGCCCTCCCAATTCAACGGAAACCTGGATCATTGCCCCCGTTTTTCTCGAATGGATCGAAGCCAGCAAAGTCTCATCGCCGCCTTCGGTTTCCGCTCGTAAATCGTCAGCCTGCCCCCCCACCAAGGCTGCCGGGCCAGCTGCTTTAGCGAGAATGAGACAAGCCTTCGCCGCAAGTTCCGGGCGGGAAATCTGGCTAGCAAGTACCTCGAACGCCATCGGCTGAAGCGCGTCGCCCGCGAGAATCGCCGTTGCCTCGTCAAATTGAATGTGACATGTCGGTCGCCCACGCCGAAGATCGTCGTCGTCCATTGCAGGCAGGTCATCATGGATCAGTGAATAACAATGGATCATCTCGACCGCAATTGCCGCCGGAATCGCAGCTGCCGAATCGCCGCATATTGCCTCGCTTGCCCAGATAGCTAAAAGCGGTCTCAGACGTTTGCCTGGGGCAAGCAACGAATAACGAATCGCCTCGGCAAGCCGCCCCGGTGTTTCGGCCAGAGCTTCAAGCAAGTACGCCTGGAGATGCTCATCAAATCGCGTCGCGCATGCCTTCCAATTTGCTTGAAAAGTATTCGCATGGAGCAATTCAGACATGGGTTTGGCTCTATCAAGCTTGGGATTCACCATCCAACTTCCCAAAATTGTAGGCAGATCTCCAATAAAGCCCAGTCCCAATCATTTCGCGGCATCGCTACGTCTACCGCGCGGCAACCGTAAGCGGAACGGCGCGAGCCGTCCGGTTCCTCTGAGTTTTGTCGCACTTCACCGGACGGCTTGCGCCGTTTCGCTACTTAAGTACACGCCATTGCAGCCTATTTGAGTCGTGAAGCACCATCGGGAGGGCGACGCTCCTGCGGAGCCAGGTTTGAATCTCATGCGATTCGCGACGTTTGACTCGGCAGGAGCATCGCCCGCCTCGCCCTCCCGTATTTCGTTGATGTGAGAGTGAACTATTTCTTCTTGCCAAGTGCCGCTTGAGCAGCCGCAAGCCTTGCGATCGGCACGCGGAACGGACTGCAGCTTACATAGTCCAATCCGACATTGTGACAGAAGAACACGCTCTTCGGATCGCCACCGTGTTCGCCGCAGATCCCGCAATTGAGATCCTTCCGCTTACTACGTCCCTTCTTCACCGCCATTTCGACCAACTGGCCAACACCGGACGTGTCGAGCGTTTGGAACGGATCCGCTGGAAGCAGTTCATGATTCAAATAATCAGGCAAGAAGTTATTGACGTCGTCGCGGCTGAAGCCAAAAGTCATCTGCGTCAAGTCGTTCGTTCCGAAACTGAAGAAGTCTGCGACTTCAGCGATCTCGTCGGCGGTCAACGCAGCGCGAGGAACTTCGATCATCGTGC
>JANPLJ010000364.1:0-1594 GCA_031426475.1 Pirellulaceae bacterium
GTCCAAACGATGATCTTGTATTCGATTTCGCTTGTATACGGGACGTAACGTATTCCATGAAGTAATCGATCTATCATGCCATAAGTCCAGATAGCGATCGCCGTTCCGCAATCAACAAGTGCGGCGACCTTCACTCGCCGCCAATCGACGATTCGAGATTTTCCGTCGGGTGAGTAGCTTCCCACAGCAGGCACAGTCGGTGGTTTGTACGGATTGTCAATCACCAAAGTTGCCTGCATTGACGAAAGAATCCATGTAAGTCCTGGGTTTGGGGTGGGAGCCATTCGAATAAAATCTGGCGACTCTGACACGTGATGTTGATTGCCTCGTGAGCAATCACTCACAAATTTCCAACCCCAAACCCAAGGAACCGTAACATGAAGATTCTCGCTCTCGACCTCGGTAAATTCAAGTCCATGTGCTGCTTTTATGACTCCAAAACTCGAAAACACGCGTTCCTCAACGCGTCCACCGATCGCAATTACGTGACGACGCTCTTCAAAAAGCACAAGGGGAATATCGACCTAGTGGTCATGGAAGCTTGTGGCCCCTCGGGATGGATCAACGATCTGGCAATGAGTCTCGGACTCAAAACGCTCGTATGCTCGACCAACGAAGACGCTTGGAGATGGTCCAATGTCAAACGAAAGACTGACAAAGACGATGCGTTGAAGTTCGCTCGCATGGCGGTCATGGGAGAGCTCAAATCCGTTCACATGCCCTCAGAATCGCATCGCGAGTTCCGATCGCTCGTCAAGTACCGAAAGACTCTCGACCAACGGATCAACAAGATGAAGTGCACCATTCGTTCTTGGTTCGTCAATCATGGCATTGCAATCGATAGCGGTGACAAAGCTTGGCATACGGGTCGTGTCAGGATAGACTCCTTTCGCAAGCCGCTCGAGTCTTGCAATCTCGACGAACTCTGGAAAGGCGAACTCGATATCGAGTTAACTCAGCTTGACTCTGTGACCAAGCAGATGGATAGCGTCATCAAGAAGCTCGAAGAGATCGGCAAGCAAGATCGCCGCATTCAACTTCTCATGACCATCCCCGGCGTTGGATGGCGGACAGCGGAAATCCTCGTCGCTTGCATCGACGATCCTCACCGCTTCCTCAATGGCCGTCAAGTCTCGGCGTACTTCGGTCTCGTCTCACGCCAGTTCCAGTCTGGGGAAACCGACCGCAACGGTCGAATCACTAAACGAGGCAATCCGCTTGCTCGTACGATCCTCGTCGAATGTGCCTGGTCTTCCTTGCGTTACAACCCATGGGCAAAAGCCGTCTACGATCGGATCTCTGGCAAGCAGAAGACTCGCAAAAAGAAAGCGGCTATCGCGCTGGCACGCAAGATCGCTGTCCTCGCTTGGGCCATGCTGCGCGATGACAAGAAATGGGATCCAAGCATGATGGTTCGAGTGACTGAATCCTATGGGAGAATGAATCCAAAGCTCAAAGAAACACTCCAAACGATGAAGCCTAAGGAGAACAGCGATCAACGCAAAAGCCGCATGCGCAAAGAAGCCCGAGCAGTCAGAGAAGCCACGCCATCCAAAGTAAAAGCGGCCAGCCAAGCGAAGGCGAAATCCGCCAG